>JAZOMK010000342.1:0-2705 GCA_045653985.1 Clostridia bacterium
AACATCATCAACCTTGTTTAAAAAATATCAGTTTAAATCACTTTATGAGCGTGTAGGCGGTAAAGAAGAAGTATTTTTGGCTGAAACCGTTGATTTTGATAATTTCAAATTTGACGGCAATACTTTGGCTATATATATGGGCGATGATGAAATTCTTGTTGCCCTCAACGAAAAAAAGCAGTATAAAATTTCCCTTTCATATGACCTGCTTTCTATGGGAATGGATATTGAAAGTGCCATTGAAATTTTAAAACCCTACGTTCAGGATAAAAAGGTTAAAAAGGTGTTTTATAACGTAAAAGCTATGATGCACCTCTTTGGCGAAATCGAAAATTATGACGATATAATGCTTAAAGAATATCTTTTAGATGCGGGCAATGAGGATTTTGCCTATGAAAAGATAATGGAAAGATATTCTTGTACACCCGGTGCAGCAGCAATATTATACGTAAATAAAAAACAACAGCTTGCCCTTGAAAATAAGGGACTTACTGCCCTTTATAATGATATGGAGCTTCCCCTTGCAGAAGTTCTTTATGGCATGGAAAAGGCAGGTTTCTCAGTTGATGCCAATATATTAAGAGAGCTTGGCAATGAATTTTCATCAAGAATCAACGAGCTTTCAAAGGAAATTTATTTCCTTGCAGGTAAAGAGTTTAATATTAACAGCCCTGTGCAGCTTTCTGACGTTTTGTTTGTTGATTTAGGCTTACCTGCGCAAAAAAAGACCAAGCGTGGTTTTTCTACTGATAATGACGTACTTGAAAATCTTGAACATCCAATTATTGCACCAATTATTGAGTATCGCCAATTACAGAAGCTTAAAAGCACTTATGTTGACGGTATGCACACTTTAATTTCGCCTAAGGATAATAAAATTCATACTACCTTTAAACAGGCGGTTACTGCAACGGGCAGAATTTCAAGCACAGAGCCGAACTTGCAGAATATTCCCGTGCGCTATGAAGCAGGCAGGGCAATAAGACGCGCCTTTGTTGCCGAAAAAGGCAACGTGCTTGTAAATGCTGACTATTCGCAGATTGAATTAAGGATTCTTGCACATCTTTCAAAGGATGAAACACTTATAAACGCATTCAAAAACAATGAGGACATCCATGCGCGTACAGCCGCTGAGGTTATGGGTAAGGATATAAATGAGGTTACATCATCTGAACGTTCTCAGGCAAAGGCGGTAAACTTCGGCATTGTTTACGGTATAAGTGATTTTGGTCTTTCAAAAAGCATTGGCACAACACGCAAAGAAGCCGCCATTTTTATGGAAAAGTATTTTGAAAGATATCCGCAAGTTGAAGCATATTTAAAGGAAAGCGTAGCAGAAGCAAAAAAATGCGGCTATGCAAAGACTATTATGGGCAGACGCCGCGAGATAAAAGAACTTCGCGCGCAGAACTATAACGTCAGGTCCTTTGGTGAGCGCGTTGCAATGAACACGCCCATTCAGGGAAGTGCCGCAGATATCATCAAGCTTGCAATGCTTAAAGTTTATGAATTGCTTAAGGAAAAGCCATATTTAGGCAAGCTGATTCTTCAGGTGCACGACGAACTTATCATTGAAACACCTGAACAATATGAAGAAGAGTGCAAAGCACTTTTAAAAGATACAATGGAAAACATTTTTGCCCTTGACGTTCCGTTAAGTGCAGATACAAACTCAGGAAGGACATGGTTTGAACTGAAATGATTTTAGGAATTACGGGCGGTATTGCTTCAGGCAAAAGCACCGTCAGCGCTTATTTAAAATCAAAAAATATACCTGTTGTTGATGCTGATGCCATCTCCCACAAGGTTATGGGCAAAGGCAAACCCGTCCTCAAAATTATTGAGGAGGAGTTTGGCCCGCAGTTTTTTGTTGATGGCAGACTTGACCGCCAGCTTTTAGGGCAATATTGCTTTCAAAGCGAAGAAAGAGTTGAAAAACTTAATTCTATCGTTCATCCTTTTATTTTTGAGGAAATGGAAAAGCAATTTGAAGAGCATAAGGATGCGCCCCTTGTAATTCTTGATGCGCCTTTGCTTATCGAGGCTGAGCTTTATAAGCGTTGCGATAAGGTAATGGTTGTAACTTGCAGCAGAGGTAAAAGAATCGTACGTGCAATAAAACGTTCAAACCTGCCTAAGCTTGAAATCCGCAAGCGAATGAAACAACAGATACCTGAAAGTGAAAGGCTTAAATATGCCGATTACGTAATAAAAAATAACAGCACTATAGAAAAAACCTTCCAGCAGGTCGATAAGGTACTAAAGGATTTGAATTATGAGTAAGAAAAAATTTTTTATAAGGCATCTTCCGGCTATAATAATAACTTTTGTTATTTTGATAGTCCTTATTTCCTTGGTTTTAATCTGGGGCAATCATGAAATAAAAAGACAGTTACCTATAAAATACGAGGCAGAAGTAAAAAAATACGCCACTGAATATGAGCTTGATGAGTATTTTGTTTACGCGGTTATCTGCGCTGAAAGCAGTTTTAATTGCGAAGCTCAATCACACGCGGGGGCAAAAGGACTTATGCAGTTGATGCCTGCGACGGCAAAAGATATGAAGGAAAGTTATCAGCTTGATGTTGATCCTGAAAATCTGTTTGATCCTGAAACAAATATCCGTTTAGGCTGTCAATATCTCAGATACCTCAGCGACATATATAACGGCAATACGCAACTTATACTTGCCGCATATAATGGCG
>JAZOMK010000343.1:0-4218 GCA_045653985.1 Clostridia bacterium
ATTTTACCTTTGAAACAGGTGAAGAGCTTCCCGTAACTTTAGGCGTTATGATAAAGGAAATAGGGCTTGACAACGTAGGCGTTAACTTTGACCCCGCCAATTTCTTATCAGGCGGCAGGGCAAACCCCAACGATGCAATGGATCTTTTAGGCTCACGTGTTATGGGTATGCACGCAAAGGACAGCGTTCCGCCAACCTTTGGCAATCCTAGTGGAAAACAGGTGCCTATCGGTGAAGGTAAGGTTGATTTTGAAAGACTTTTCCGTCAGTTAAAGGATTTAGGATATCAGGGCAATATTGTTATTGAGCACGAAATGGCAGGCAGAGAAAATCGTGATGAAGATATAAGAAGAGCCAAAATCTATCTTGAAACGTTAATAATTAAAGTATTTGGAGAGGTAAAATAAATGAAAACTTGTATTAGTACCTATAGTTATTGGAGACATATTACTGAAAAAAGAATGACTTATTTTGATGCTATTGATGAAACGAAAAAAGCAGGCGCTGATGCGGTTGAAATTTGCGTTTTTGATTGGGCAGTTCCCGAAGGCGTGGATTATGGAGATTATGTTACACAGTTAACAGCCCATGCACGTGAAATCGGTCTTGAAGTACCTATGCTTACTTGTGCAGCAAATCTGTATTGCGATGAAGCGGAAGAAGTGCTTAAACGCTTAAAATCACTTGTCGATGTTGCCGCTAAAAATAATATTCCTATGATGCGCCACGATATTACATATAAGTATATGGAAAACGACACTTTAAAAACTCCTCAGAAAGTTATAAAGTTCGTTGCACCTTACGTTAGGGAATTAAGCCTTTATGCAAAAGAAAAGGGCGTTAAAACCTGTAGCGAAAACCACGGCAGAATCATAAACGGCGGTCATATTATGGAAATGCTTTTAAATGAAGTTGATTGTGATAACTACGGTTTGCTTTGTGATATCAGCAACTTTACTTCTGTTGACGACGACCCTGTAACAGCAGTCGGTATGCTTGCACAACACATTTGCTTCGTTCACGGAAAAGACGCTTTCTTCCGTGACGGTATGATGTATGATCCAGGCGAAGGATTTTTTAGAACAAGAGCCGGTAAATTTAAGCGTGCAACGATTTTCGGTCATGGCAACGTACCTACCTATCAGTTACTTGCAGTAATGAAAAATGCAGGCTATGACGGCTACATTTCAATGGAGTTTGAAGGCATCGAAGAAAACATAATGGCAAACAGAATAAGCATTGAAAATCTTAAACGAATGCTTGCTGATTTAGAAAAATAATAGACCAAAAGCGCCCCAAAACGGGGCGCTTTTTTCTTTATATCAACAAAGCAGGCTTGAAAAAAATCAAGCCTGCTTTTTAATCTTCATAATCATCTTCAAAGGTGTAATCGTTTAATTCTTCAAAATCAAGAAATTCTGCTAAAGTCATATTAAAAGCAATCGCCAATTTGTGAAGGGTTTTCACACGTGGATTTTTAGTTAATCCACGAACAATATTATCAAGTGTAGATTGCTTTACGTTACTTATAGTGGCAAGCTTGTTTATTGAAAGCCCTCTTTGCTTACATAGTTTAAGTATTCTGCTTACATATATGTCGGAATAATTCATAACTTCACCTCAATATATTATTTGCCCATAAATGGGTAACAATATAATAAACGCAAAAATATACAAAATTACCCGAATATGGGTTGACGAATACATGTGTTTTGCGTTAAAATAAAAATAACCCAAATATGGGTTATGGGGGGAGCTATGCCAACGTGTATCTTTTTCGGTAATAGAAATTCACCAAGCAATTTAAAAGAAAAAATAATAAGGCAAATAAAATATCTGATAAATGAAAAGGATGTCAATCTTTTTTATGTAGGGAATCAGGGTAATTTTGATAAAATTGTATTACAGTGCTTGATTGAAATTGAAAAACAATATAAAAATATTGATTACGCTGTAGTTATGGCATATATGCCTAAAGAGGATTTTGAATGTACTAATAAAACAATTCTTCCTGAAGGACAGGAAAATGTGCTCCCCAAATATGCGATAAGTAAAAGAAATAAATGGATGATTAAAAATGCTGATTATTTAATTTCCTACGTATCTCATCCGGGAAATTCCGCTATATTAAGGGATGAAGCTATAAAAAAAGGAATATATGTAATAGAAATTTCAGAGAATGAATAGAAAAAAAGCAGGCTTGATTTTTTTAGCCTGCTTTTTGCTAATTTCTTATGCGTTTTAATTTTTAATAATTTCGTTGATTTCTTTTATTTCTAAGGGTGCTTCCTTTAAAAAGTCAGTATAATTACATTCGAGAGAAATGCAATCGTCATATCCTAAATCCATCATAGTTTCTATGCAGTAGCGGATATCTGCCGAACCTTCAAAGAGGGGAGCGGGCTTTCTTTGCGTGCCGCTTTTTGAAATGCTGGCACCTTGTACCTTCTCATTTGGTTGGAATATGTACATATTCTTTACGTGAATATGCTTTATTTCATGTTTAAAACTATCAAAGAAATCTTCAGGTCGCCAATCGCAAGCAAATGTGTTGCCCGTATCACCGCATACACCAACGTTCTTTCCTGCATTTTTCATTGCATTATAGAACTTGGTAAAATTCTCTTTGCCGTTAACGTATACGCCCTGTGGTTCGTAAAGAACGGTCATACCAAGTTTATTACATTCATCAGCAATTTTATAAGCATAGGGTAAAAGCTTTTCTAAAACGGAGTCAAAATCGTCAACGTATGTATTTTTGTCATATACAGCATTGCCAATTAGCGTATGCTGAAAATAGCGTGCACCCATTGCCTTTGCAATTTCAACGTATTTAAGAACGAACTGCAATGCACTTTCGGAATCATAAGTATCATCTTCAGGACGAATCAGACTTGCGCCAACTGTATAACACTCTAACGTAAGCCCTTTTTTATCAAGAAGTTTTTTATATTCGTAAGCCTTTTCTATATCAGGAACAACCTCAGGATAATTATAGGCTTCTAAAATTTCTATTCCGCTGCAACCAATCTCTTTTGCAACATCAAGAGCTTTTTCAAAACTTTCATCTATGGCATAATTGCGCACAAATGACATAAGTGATATTCTCATAAACTATACCTCTTAAACAATCTCAACGGGCGCACCGTTATTTTTAGCAGAGCTTTCCTGAGCGCGCATTATTTTAATTACCTTTGCCGATTCTATAGGATTACCCATCTCAATGGGAACGTTCTTTTCCATACATTCAATGAAATGTTTAATCTCGCAATATTGGGTTGATAATCCTTGAAGCTCAGGACGAAGATTGCTTAAATCAGTTATTTCGCCCGTTTCACCATCTACCCATACAAGCTCCTTAGTGTTCATACGGTCAGAATAAATATAACCCTTTTCAAGGTTTATACGGGTATATCTCTTAAGGTGCTTGTTGTTTGGAATGCCCCAATCGCACCAGGAATGAACAAAAACACCGTTTTCATAAACCATATTGGCTGAAATTGAACCAAAGCCCGTAAAATCGGGGGCGCACTGCTTTGCAGTTGTGCTCGTATATTTTGGTAAACCAAAGAACCAATTTATAAGGTCAAGGTTATGTGCCTGCAAATCAAGCATACAACCGCCTGAGCGCGTACCGTCCTTATACCAATCCTCAAAGCTCCAATAAGGTGTGCCGTCGGCTGATTGGAAGAATGCCGATACAAGACCACCGCCCTTACCGCTGTCAAGGAAATCCTTAATGATTCTTAAATCTCTGCCAAAACGTGCAGAATGGGCAATCATAAGGTACTTGCCCGTCTCTTCTGAAGCCCTGAGCATTTCCATACAGTCTTCATACTGAAGGGACATAGGCTTTTCGCATACAACGTTTATGCCTGCTTTCATAAATTTAATTGCCATATCCTTGTGAAGATAAGTGGGGAGGCAAATGGAAACCATATCCAATTCCTCTTTTTCAAGCAGGTCATCAACGTCAGTATATAAGTTGAGTCCATCGTAGGGAAGTTCAGTAAGCTTTTCTTTGCGTATATCGCAGATCGCCACGAGCTTTGCAAGACCCTCTTTTTCTAACTGTGCATAGGCATTTCTGTGTGTTCCGTGGATAAAACCACAACCGATAATTGCTGCTTTTAACATTTTTCAAAAACTCCTTTTATATTATTATTGACATTTTTGCAATAATATTTTAGAATAAAACTACGGTGTTTCCAATGAATA
>JAZOMK010000344.1:0-3396 GCA_045653985.1 Clostridia bacterium
GAATTTCAACAAGGTTCTCCATAAATGGATAAAGCATTTCTTCAAGATGCCACAACTCACCACCGGGACCTCTGCCATAGCTTGGAGGATCAAGTATGATGCCGTCATATTTATTTCCTCTGCGTATTTCGCGCTGAACGAATTTGAGGCAGTCATCAACAATCCATCTTACCGGTGCGTTTTCAAGTCCGCTTGCCGCTAAATTTTCTTTACCGATTTGTACCATGTTTTTTGCAGCGTCAACGTGGCATACTTTTGCACCTGCTGAAGCACAAGCAACAGTAGCACCACCGGTATAGCCAAATAAGTTAAGAACGTTTACTTGTCTGTCTTCTTTTTTTATAAGCTCGCGCATCCAATCCCAGTTTACTGCCTGCTCAGGAAATAAACCTGTGTGTTTAAAACCCATAGGTCTTACTGTAAATGTGAGATCGCGCCACTTAATATTCCATTTATCAGGTACTTTCTTTAAAAAATCCCAATTACCGCCACCTGAAGATGAACGCTTATAAATTGCATGAATATTTTTTTTGTTAGGTTCCTTTGTGTAAGGCCAAATAACTTGAGGGTCGGGGCGAAGGAGGGTAATATCCTTCCAACGCTCCAACTTCATACCATCACCGGTATCTAAAAGTTCGTAATCATTCCAGCTGTCTGTAACAAACATTAGATTTTTTCCATTGAGATAACGCACTTTTTATCGTTGATATCCCATTCCTTATTGTTTTCTAAAGGCTCACCGATTTCAACTGAATCAGCAAGACAATCACTTGAAATATCATTTGCATAAGTATTTACAACTTCTGCAATTACACCATCGCAGGTGATTACAAGTTTAATGTGATCAGTTACTTCAAAACCGGTTTCCTTACGCATTGTCTGTATCTTTGAAACAAGTTCACGCATGTAACCTTCACGGATAAGTTCATCAGTAAGGTTGTTATCAAGAACAACTGTGATTTCTGAATCGCTTTGTGCTGTGAAACCTGACTTGTTTGCAGGTGTAATAAGAAGATCATCAGCAGTGAGAATAACTTCATTACCGTTAATATCAAACTTAATTGAACCGTTAGTGTTAAGCTCTTTATAAAGTGCTGAACCGTTTGCGTTTGCAAGTTCTTTACCGATAAGGCCTACAAGCTTGCCATATTTAGGTCCGACTGTGCGAAGCTGAGGTTTAAATGTGTAAGTGATAAAGTCAGAAGAGTCGTCTGTAAATTTAACTTCCTTAACGTTAAGCTCGTCTTCGATTTCTTTGCAGAACATTTCAGGAAGAACCTTTGCGCCGCTTATGAAAAGTGTCTGCAAGGGCTGACGGTTCTTGATGTTTGCATCATTTCTGCAAGCACGGCCTAAAGCAACAGCCTTTAAAAGCCAAGCCATGTTATCTTCAAGTTCAGCATCAATCCATGCTTCGTTTGCAACGGGGAAGTCGCAAAGATGTACACTTTCAGGTGCTGTAGCATCAACTGAGCATACAATGTTGCGATAAATTTCTTCTGCAACGAAAGGTGTATATGGAGCAGTAAGCTTTGTTAATGTCTCAAGTACAGTATAAAGCGTCATGTAAGCATTTATCTTATCCTGAGTCATATCCTTGCCCCAATAACGCTCTCTGCCGCGGCGGATATACCAGTTTGAAAGCTCGTCAACAAAATCATTCATTGCACGTGCTGTCTCAGTAATACGGTAATTTTCAAGCCCCTCATCAACGTATTTGATAAGACTCTGTAATCTTGAAAGAATCCACTTATCCATTACAGAAAGTTTATCATATTCAAGCTTATATTCGGTAGGATTAAACTTATCAATATTTGCATACATTACGTAGAAAGCATATGTGTTCCACAATGTACCCATGTATTTACGCTGTGCTTCAGATACTGCTTCACCATAAAAACGTGAAGGTAACCAGGGGGATGAACCTGTATAGAAGTACCAACGTACAGCATCAGAACCTTGTTTATCAAGGATGCTCCAGGGATCAACAACGTTGCCCTTATGCTTACTCATTTTGATGCCGTCTTTATCGTTTACGTGACCAAGAACGATACAGTTCTTGAAAGGTGCTTTATCAAAAAGAAGTGTTGAAATAGCTAAAAGGGTATAGAACCAACCTCGTGTCTGGTCAATAGCCTCGCTGATGAAATCAGCAGGGAATAACTTTTCAAAAAGCTCTTTATTTTCAAAGGGGTAGTGTAACTGTGCGAAGGGCATTGAACCTGAGTCAAACCAGCAGTCAATAACTTCAGGTGCGCGGTGCATATCCTTGCCGCACTTAGGACACTTAATGGTAAGAGGATCGAGGAAAGGCTTGTGAAGCTCAATGTTTTCAGCACAACCTGTAAGCTCAACAAGTTCTTTTCTTGAGCCTACTGTGTGGAAGTGGCCACATTCACATTCCCAAACGGGAAGAGGAGTACCCCAATAACGTTCACGTGAAAGACCCCAGTCGATAACGTTTTCAAGGAAGTTGCCCATTCGGCCATCCTTGATGCTTTCAGGAATCCAGTTTACTGAACGGTTATTTTTGATAAGCTGTTCCTTAACTGCAGTCATCTTTATAAACCATGTGCTTCTTGCATAGTAAATAAGGGGAGTATCGCATCTCCAGCAGAAAGGATAGCTATGTGTAAACTCAACTGCGCGTACAAGCTGACCTGCTTCTTCAAGATCTTTAATAATAACCTTATCAGCATCCTTTATGAACATACCTGCATAGGGTGTTGCTTCTTCAACAAAGCAACCTTGTGCATTTATAAGCTGAACAAAGGGGAGGTCGTTTTCTCTACCTACACGTGCGTCGTCCTCACCAAAAGCAGGTGCAATGTGTACGATACCGGAACCTGCATCAAGTGTAACGTAATCATCAGAAACAACGAACCATGCACGTTTATTTGTCTTTGCAAAATTGAATAAAGGCTCGTAATCCATACCGCAAAGGTCAGCGCCTTTAAGTTCTTTTGTAATTACGACACCTTCACCTAAAGCGCTTTCAATAAGTGCTTTTGCACAAATGTATGTTTTGCCTTCAAAATCAACGTAAACGTAGTCTTCCTTTGCATTTACGCAAAGTGCAACGTTTGAAGGAAGAGTCCAGGGGGTAGTTGTCCATGCAAGGAGATATGTGTTTTCTGCACCCTTAACTTTAAAGGCAACAAAAACGCTTGTTTCCTTAACATCTTTATAACCCTGCGCAACTTCGTGAGAAGAAAGGGCAGTACCGCAGCGGGGGCAGTAAGGCACAACCTTATGACCTTTGTATAAAAGGTCTTTTTCTGAAATGCTTTTAAGTGCCCACCATTCACTTTCGATATAATCATCATGATAGGTTACGTAAGGATGTTCCATATCAACCCAATAACCTACGCGGTCACTCATTTTTTCCCATTCGCC
>JAZOMK010000345.1:0-1862 GCA_045653985.1 Clostridia bacterium
TGAATCCTTCTTCGGAAGATTCAAGGATGTTCTGCGTTCACACTTCCAATATTGGAAGTGTGATGATTTGAACAAAGTAGTTGATGATGCTGTGTATTATTTTAATTATATAAAGCCTGTGCGAAAACTAAAAAGAAAAACGCCTGTTCAATACAGAAATGAACAGGCAAGTTGAATTTTTCTTTTTTGTGTCTACAAAGTGTTGACTACTTCACAGACGCGTCGCTTTTTATTATTTAAACTTAACAGCAGTACCATAAACGATAACTTCTGCCGCACCCTGCATAACTGCACTTGATGCGTAACGTACGTTTACAACAGCATCAGCGCCAAGAGCTTCAGCTTCCTCAACCATTCGTTTGGTAGCAAGGGCACGCGCATCATTCATCATTTCATTATAGGCTTTTAGTTCACCGCCAACAAGAGTTTTAAAGCTTTGCATAATATCCTTGCCAACGTGTTTTGATTGAATAGTACTTCCCTTAACAAGTGATAACGTTTCAAGTTCTTTTCCGCTGATATAATGAGTATTTACTAATATCATCTTCTTCACCTTTCCTTATTTCTTTTATTCTTTCTATACATACTGCAACTGTTAATATACCAAATACAAGTGGGAATATACCTAAAATATAACGCATCACCCCATCAAGCAAGGATATTAAAAAGCCGAAGTATATAACGTAATACAAAACCATAATGATAGTAACTATAATGGGTGCTATCATCTTTTTGATATGAGTTTTCAAATAAAATCACTCCATACTATATATAAACTATAACTTATTGGAAATTATTTGTCAATTATTCAAATTTCACATTGCCCGTATTGGTTTTTATTTCGCACCTACCACCAACAATGCCACCTATGGACGTTTTAGGTATTTCTATTTTACCTGTATTAGTTTGAACTGTAAATACCACGTCAGGCGGCAATTTGCCACAAACCTTTCCCGTATTATTTTTAACAAAAATATCAGGTGCAGAACAATCGTTTAACTCAACTTTACCGGTATTACCCTTAATAAAAATGCTTTCTTTTGCAATAAATTTATCTAATAAAACTTTGCCACTATTAACTTTTGAATTAAAGGTTTTACAAGTAATATTTTCTAAATTTATATCTCCCGTATTTACCCAAATATCCATATTACCCTTGCAAGTTATTGAACAGATATCCACGTTTCCTACGTTTCCCTTTACGGATAGTTTTTCAAGTATTGATTCAGGTATACACAATTTAATTTCAGAGTGTTCAATACCTATTCTTAAAAAATCATACCAGCGTGTTTTTGTTTGTTTGATGGTAAGTGTGTCGCCTTTAATAAAAAATCCATAAGTATGACTTTTCTTTTCAAAAAGAAATAATTTTGTACTATTGTCATCTGATGGTTCAATCTTTACTTTTGCATCTTTGGCATTTAACACTATTTCTTTATAAGAATCTGTTATTTCATAGGTATTTGCAACGTACTTTGTAATCATTTTACGATCCCCCATCAATCTTATTTATAAAATTATATCACACTTTAAAAAACAAATCAAGATACAATACGGGATAAAAAAGAACGAAGTAAACTTCGTTCTTTTTGTAAGAGAAGTCATAAAAGTATAAATCCGCCCTTATAGAAAGGGAAGAAACGCAAAAAGCACACCAGAAAGCTGCTCGATAAATTCTTATTTATCGGTGAGTTTATTATATCATAAAATCTTATCTTTTTCAATGATATATCGCTTGCGCAAAATAAATCAATGGTTTGCCGTTGCATATCATCAAGCCGCAGGAAATATGCACGCTGACGCGTGATGATATACCAAGCCTGCGGCCCGGATAAAAAAAGAAGTAACTTTTGGTAAACAAA
>JAZOMK010000346.1:0-4072 GCA_045653985.1 Clostridia bacterium
ATAAAGGTGCATCAATGATTCTTGTGCCTGAACATAATTTAAGTATTGAAGTTCTTGCACCTATAACTGAATTTTTTAAAAGCATTGGTTTTGCGAGCATAACTATAACAGATGCAAAAACTCATGATAAAAATATAGCATTTACATCGCAACTTGCACACGTTGTTTCAAATGCCTATGTTAAAAGTCCGCGTGCAATGGTGCATAAAGGATTTTCAGCAGGAAGTTATAAGGACTTAACTAGAGTTGCATATCTTAATGAGGATATGTGGACGGAACTTTTTATGGATAATAAAGAGTTCCTTAAGGAAGAAATTAATACGCTGATTTGTGAATTGAAAAAATACAGTATCGCGCTTGAAAAAAGCGATGCTATAGAACTTAAATCATTGCTTAAAGAAGGCAAAGACAGAAAGGAATTGATCGACAAGTGATAAAAATTGAGGTCGATGCGTCGAAAAAGTATAATATTCTTATTGGCGAAAATTTAATATGCGATGCAGGTGTTTTAGTAAAGGAAAATGTTGGACTTTCTAAAATTTGCATTATTACTGATGATATTGTTGATTCATATTATGGTGAAAAAACAGTAAAAAGTTTTAAGGATGCTGGCTTTGTGGTTGAAAAGTTTGTTATTCCGAATGGGGAAAAAAGCAAAAATACAGAAAATCTTATTGCAATTGTTAGCTTTCTTGCTGAAAAAAGGTTTAATCGCTCAGATATGATAGTTGCTTTGGGTGGTGGCGTAGTTGGCGACCTTGCAGGATTCTGTGCAGCAACATACATGAGAGGGATAAGATTCATTCAGATGCCTACAACGCTTCTTGCAGCGGTTGATTCGTCTGTTGGTGGTAAGACGGCCGTTGATTTGCCGCAAGGTAAAAATTTGTTTGGCGCATTCTGGCAACCATCTCTTGTGATTTGTGATACATGTGCTCTTGAGACGTTAACCGAAGAAATTTATGCAGATGGCGTTGCTGAAATAATTAAATATGGCATGATTTATGATGAAGCGTTGTTTGATATAGTTAAAACAGGCACTTGGGATAAAAACGAAGTTATTGCAAAATGTGTTCAAATAAAACGTGACGTTGTTAATGAAGATGAATTCGAAAACGGTATTAGGCAGATACTTAATTTCGGGCATACATTCGGTCATGCAGTTGAAGCATTAAGTGAGTTTAAGCTTACACATGGTCACGCGGTTGCTGTGGGAATGGCGATGATTACTTATGCACTATTGCAAAACGGTGATATTGATAAAAAAATATATAATGAACTTATAGTTGCATTAAAAAATAATAATCTGCCGATCTCGTATGATTTTGATGCTGACAGTATATATGAAAAAGTTACGATGGATAAAAAAAGTAACAGTGGCGGCATCAATCTCATAACTGTAAGAGAAATTGGTAAGGCAAATATTGAAAAAACAGATCTTAAAAAAATAAAAGAAATGATAAAATCAGGTGTGAAATGCAAATAGTACAAGAAGGAAGCAGAACGGGTAAGGTTAAAGCAATTTCATCAAAATCACATGTTCATAGATTGCTTATTTGTTCAGCTTTATCTAAAGAAAATACCATTATAAAGGACGTAACCTTTTCTAAAGACATATTGGCAACAATAAATTGCCTTAATGGATTTTTAGCAGATATTAAAATTGAAAATAATGATGTATATATTTTTCCATACGATACTCCTGTTGAAAACAAAGTCCTTGATTTGAACGAAAGTGGCTCAACGTACAGATTCCTTGTGCCGATAGTTTGTGCGTTAGGAATTAAAGCATCTTTCGTTGGGGCGAAAAGACTTGCAGAAAGACCACTTTCGCCCTTATATGAACTTTTAGTTGAGCATGGAGCGAATTTGTCTGAAAAAGGCGTATTTCCGCTTATTTGTAATAATAAAATAAGTGCGGGAACGTATTCGATATCAGGTGAAATCAGCTCGCAGTTTATAAGCGGTTTGATTTTTGCGTTACCATTACTTGATGGGGATAGTGTTATATCAGTTACAGGTAAAATGGAATCATATCCGTATATAAAAATGACGCTTGATGCTGTTAAACTATTTGGAATTGACATTGTTGAAGAAAATAATAAGTTTATTGTGAAGGGTAATCAAAAATATATTTCACCCCAAACTATTATTGCTGAGGGGGATTGGTCAAATGCAGCATTTTATGCTTGCATGGGCGCTGTATCAAAAGAAGGCATAACAATCGAGAATCTTAACCCGAACTCATTGCAAGGTGATAAGGAAATTTTAAATATTTTATCAAAAATGGGCGCAGATATTACCTGGAAAAATGATATTGTAACAATAAAAAAAAGTCAGTTTAACGGGATTGAAATTGATGCTTCACAGATAACTGATTTAGTCCCGGTACTTGCAACAATATCAACTATTGCAAAAGGAAAAACCGTTATACGTAATGCCGAACGTTTAAGAATCAAGGAAAGCGATAGAATTGAAAGCGTATATTCGATGCTTAAAAATCTTGGGGCCGATGTTAATAAAACGGATGACGGCTTTATAATATCAGGAAAAGAAAAAATAAATGGTGGAACTGTAGCAAGTGAAAATGATCACAGAATCGTCATGTCTGCGTCGGTTGCGGCAAGTATATCCTCAAATTCAGTTTTTATCAATGGCGAGGAAGCAGTTACTAAGTCATATCCTAATTTCTTTGATGATTTTAATGCTTTAAAAATGGAGGAATAATTATGGATATTAAAGAATTGAGAAATAAAATTGATAATATAGATACACAACTCGTTAATTTGTTAAAAGAGCGTTTAACTGTTGCGGCATCAGTTGCTGAATATAAAAGGCAAAATAATATGCCGGTTCTTGATAGAAGCCGTGAACGTGAACTTTTAAATAAGGTTTCAAAAGAAGCGGGCGAAGAATTTGAAAATGAAGCCAGATACTTTTTTAACGATCTTATGGGAATCAGCCGCGCATATCAAAGCAAATTATTAGGCATTAAAAGTAGCTATGATAAAAAAATCAATGATGCAATAAATTCAACCGAAAAGATCTTTCCTGAAAGTGCGATGGTTGCTTGTCAGGGCGTTGAGGGCGCATATTCTCAACAGGCTTGTGAAAAGGTTTTTGCTAACCCTAATATAGTCTATCTTAACACATGGGAAGGTGTTTTTCATGCAGTTGAAAGTGGGTATTGTCGCTATGGTATACTTCCTCTTGAAAACAGTAATGCCGGCTCTGTAAACAGAATTTATGACCTTCTTGCACAATTTAATTTTAGTATTGTTCGTAGTACAAGACTTCATGTAAATCATTGCGCACTTGTAAAAAAAGGTGTTAAAATCGAAGAGGTTAAAGATATTTATTCTCACGAACAAGCGATAAATCAATGTAGTGAGTTTCTCGCATCACTTAAAAATGTTAAAGTGCATGTTTGTGAAAATACAGCAATGGCTGCCGAAATGGTTGCGGAAAGCGATAGAACGGATATTGCAGCACTTTCATCAAAAAAATGCGCTGAATTATATAATCTTTCGGTTTTAAAAGAGGCTGTACAAAATGATGGAAATAATTATACGAGGTTTATTTGTATAAGTAAAAATCTTGAAATTTATCCCGGTGCAACGAAAACAAGTCTTATGATCGTTACACCGCATAAACCCG
The DNA here is from genome assembly GCA_045653985.1 of Clostridia bacterium. Taxonomy (GTDB): domain Bacteria; phylum Bacillota; class Clostridia; order Christensenellales; family QALW01; genus UMGS1322. Next base: position 3,658 of record JAZOMK010000346.1, read on the forward strand.
GTGCATTGTATAATGTGCTTTCGAAGTTTAATTCATTAGGTATAAACGTTTTAAAACTTGAGAGTCGTCCTATACCGGGTAGTGATTTTGAATTTATGTTCTATTTTGATATTGATGTATCTATTTATTCTGATAAATTTCAGGTTATATTAGGGCAACTTGAAAATGATGCGGAAAAATTCCAATATCTTGGAAGTTATACAGAGGTAATATAAATGAAACCGATTTATGGTTTATTGGGGGGCAGGCTAAAACATAGCCTTTCGCCACAAATACATAAGCATTTGTGCGGGTATGATTATTCGCTTTTTGAAATGCCTGAAGAAACCGTTGAAGACTTTATAAAAAAAGCTGATTTTTCGGCAATTAACGTTACTATTCCATATAAAAAAACGGTAATGCCTTATTTAAATAG
>JAZOMK010000347.1:0-4133 GCA_045653985.1 Clostridia bacterium
ACTACAACAAATATTTTTTTTAATTTCTTCATAGTAATACCTCTTATATAAATTTAAATTCAGAGTTGACTACCAAGTTTTATGTGGAAGTTCATACAAAAGTGTGCCACTAAGATCACAAACGCGAACTTTAAATTTTCCTAAGTTTGGCACCGCTTTTTTTATAGCATTGTGGCTTCCGTTATAATGTGCCTCAGCATCGCTACTTAATGAAATAGCCATATCTACTATTTCCGGATCAGTGCCATTCCAAAAACTGGTTTTTAAAGTTACAGTAACATCATCACCATCAATAACATAGCTACCGGTATAACTATCAATATAATATGCCTGATTTTTATAAATCTTATCAGCATTTTCTTTCATATAGTTAATCAATGCTTTATTTTCATACGGCGTAGGAACAGGTGTAGGTGCTGCCGCAGTTTTCTTTACTGTTGTGGAACCACCATTTTTTGTGTTGCACCCCACAAAAGAAAGGGATACACAAAGCAACATCACAATAAGAGTAGCTGATAATATTTTTTTCATTTTGAACCTCCAATTTATCAATAATACTTTTGAACTTCTCTATCTGCCAACTCAACCATATATTCCAGCCAGCACAATTCACACATATAACGTTCTTTCCCGTAATGTTTGCGCTTTTTCACAGGGTTAATATCGGTTTCTTCTTCTCCGCAAAGAGAACATTCATTAAAAAAGCATCCCGACATAGAAAAAAGAATAAATAATACCAATAAGATTGAAATAAGTTTTTTCATAACGACACCTCAAATTTGTTTAAATAATTATCTATGCTAATGCAGCTAAGGAAATAAATAACTTTATAAAACTATAGCACATAAATGGAAAACATATCGAATAGATAATTGCTCTGACAGACTTTGAAACATTTTCAGGTTTTTTATAAGTACAAGCACCAACAATACCAAGAATAATGCCTATTGGTGGCATTATAAATGCATATATCCACGCAAACTTCCATAAATCCTTTGTTTCCTCTTTAATCGTTTTTTGAGTAGAATTTAATCCACCGACCTGACATCCACAATGAACACATATAACAGCCTCATCCACTATTTTTTCGCCACATTGAGAACAAAACTTCATTTTATTTCTCCTTTCATACGTTTTTATAATTCCATTTCAGAATTTTATTTTATTATAATTCCGTTGCGGAATTTTGTCAATGTTTTTTTAAGTTATAATTTTCATATAATAGTATTAGAGGGTGATTATATGAAACTTAGAAAAAAGGAATATGGCTCTTGTAATATTGTAGGAAAAAACATCGAAGAATTACGAAAGAAAAAAGGGATAAGTCAAAGAGATTTTATTGAGAAAATTCAATTAAGCGGCTATGATATGAATCCTTCAAGCTATTCAAAGCTTGGGGGACAAATAAAAGTAGCAACGGACAAAGAACTTTTTGCTATTGCAAAGGTTCTTGGTGTTAGCATTGATTCTCTTTTTAACGAAAACGAAAAGAACTGAGTTTTTGGCTCAGTTCTTTTTTTGTTATTCAAAGTCCTTAATATCAAATTTCCATTCTTCTCGGGTGCGGAAGGGGCGCTTAAATTTCTTTAAAAGTTTACCTTGTTCTTCAAGGTGCATATAACAAGCGGTATCGCAAGCACGACCGCAGATTGATGCTGTGTAATTATGCTGTGCAGGTGGATAGAAGAATGTTGCATCTAAAATCTTTTTGGCTGTTTCAGGTGTAACTTTTGCTTCGCCCGCAATGATTTTGATTCTATCTTCAAAATCGGCATAGGCATCTTTGGGCATAAAGGGATTTTTTGTACCGTTTGCGCCTTTATAATAAACTGCGCATTGCCAATTATCAACGTTGCCATCATCGCTTATAGCTTTACCGGGTCAAGCCTTGATGCACTTTTTGCAGTTATCACAAAGGTGAGGTTTTACGATTTCGGTTTCTTCGATTTCAGCATCGGTTAAAATAAAGCAATAGCGAACCATCGGGCCATATTCATCAGTTAAAACTGCACCGCTTAAACCTTTTTCACCAATACCGCATTTAATGGCAGCATCAGTAAAATCCATTTGATTTTCTTGGGGTTTATTATGGTAAATTGAGCCATAATTTACTTCAGGATTGATGCCGTCTTCCTCTGCCATAATCTGTTGATGACGTCTTTGAGGAATAGCGATAAAACCTGCTTCTTCAATTAAGTTTGCAACCTTTATCTGTGCCATTGGCATAACGGTTTCTTCCATATTTTCAACTGCCATAGTGGTGTACTGATAATAGGTTGTACCTTCTTCAGTGCCACGATAGATACCGCGTAAAATTCTAAAAGCAAGGCAGATAACTGTTTTTGTTTCAGGAAAGATTTTAAAAATTGCGTCGTTTTTATCAAATCTGTCCTTTGAGGCAAAGCCAACAATATCACAAAGATTTTCTTTTGCGATTTTTATAATTTCGTTTTTCATTTTTTTACCTCCTTTAAATGCTTATAGCAGGCTACATCGCATTTTTTACCGCAAAGGCAGGGCGCATAACCCCAATGTGTTTGCGGCAGGAAATTCATTTTGGGGAATAATTTTCTTGCTTCAACGCTATCAAAACGTTTTTTACCGTTTATGATGTCTTCCCTTTCAGGATCGCCTTTTAAAAATTCATCGGTCATAAAGGGATTTGATTTATGTGCGCCTTTATAATAAACTGCGCATTGCCACGTATCAAGACCGTTTTTATCAATGGCGTTACCGGGGCAAGCTTTTATACATTCACCGCAATTATCACATATATGATTCTTTAAAGGCTCGTCGCACTCTAAAGGCGCATCTGTAACAATAAAGCAATAGCGCATAAAAGGACCGTACTTTTCATTTAATACTTTACCGCTTAAACCTTTTTCACCGATACCTGTGCATCTGGCGGCTTCACCGAAATCAAGGATAACGTCAGGTACGGGTTTGCCTTCTTCAACGGCAACTGCGTGGATAAGTTCATAGGTGTCTTTAACTTCGGGATTAGTTGTTTTATCGCCCTGAATTCTTAAATTGGGCACGTGCTTTTGAGGACAGGCATCAAAGCCGTTATCCTCAATTAAAGCGCACATTTTAAGAAGGAAAATTTCAGCAAGCTCTTCATCAATATACTTAACGCCCATAGTGGTGTAGGTATAATACTGTGAATCATTTTCCATTGTTTTATATAAGCCTTTAGGCACGGGGAAACCAAAGCCAATTATACATTTTGCGGCAGGAAGAATTGCTTTAGGATCTCTTTGCAAGCTTTCAGGCACAAAGTTGTTTATATCACCGATACCGCATACTGCTGCGCCAAGCTCTTTTGCTTTATCTTTTATAATTTTTGCTGTCAACATTTTGCATTTCCTCCTTATCTATCAAGCTTCCACGGCTTGGGACGATTTCTTAACGGCTTATCAAAGCGATTTTCCATACAACCGCCCTTTTTCTCAAGCATAGAAACACAACCCCTTATACAGCCACCGCATTTTGCCATGTTATAGCCAATCCAGCTTGGGAAGTATTTTGCCAATGCACCGTAAACCTTGATAATTTCCTTTTCAGATGCAACAGCCTTGCCCTCTAAAAGGTCAAGATCGCCATTTTTATTTTCATCAAAAACCTCTTTAGGTACAAAGGGATTATAATATCTGCCTGCATGGGTATAGAAGGCATAACAACGCCACATATCTATATCGCCCCATTTAAGGATTTTGCCTGCAAGATTAACTTCAATGGTCTTGCCTGAATTGATTGCAGGGATGCAACCACCAGGGCACTCACGTACGCAAGCACCGCACATACGGCATAAAGGCTCACCATTGTACATATCGTCATACTCAAGCTCGGCATCAGTAAAAAGGAATGCAACGCGCTGAAGTGGTCCGAACTCAGGTGTAAGAAGCATCTTACTCCAGCCGATTTCGCCTAAACCGCAAGCAACAGCGGCAATACGGAATTGGAACTGTAAATCGGGTGGAACGTTATCATCTCTTGTTGCGCGTGTGAACTCAACGTTTCTGTGGTGGGCAGTTGCGTCCTTTGCGTGTTCACTTACCTCAATTTGTTCTTCAGGCGAAAGACTGCTTCCCGGTGAACCATCCATATCGGAAACAACGCCACGTGCGCCTGTA
>JAZOMK010000348.1:0-7370 GCA_045653985.1 Clostridia bacterium
CAAGACTAACTTTATATGAACCATCCGTAAAAATTCTTATTGTTGTTTTATCGATTTTATTACCTTTGGCATCAATACAAATCTGATTTTTTGCATCATCATAGAACTCAATAAATCCATCGTTTGCAGAAACACTATATGTATTTGTTGCAGTAGCACCGGGTACACGCTGACCTGTTGTAAGATCAATAATATACCAAACGCCTTTATAATAAAGTTCATTGAATTCTCTGTTACCAAAATAGTATCCGCTGGTTGATATAACTGCCTCCGCTTTATGTGGTGTTTGCTGTGTTGCAACAAATGCTTGAACAAATCTGTCGTTTATAACTTTATAATCTGCATATTCAGGGCCAACAAGTTGTTTTCCTTCAGCATTAATAAGTATTTTACTGTTTACTGCATCAATATCATCAAAATTTGTAACTGCTTGTTCTAAAACAATGAAGTATTTTTTTTCGTTTTCACACATTGCATAAATAGCACCGGTATCTTTTTTACCATCAAAAGTCATTACACCATACTTTTTACTATCTTGATCTCGATAATAAACACCTCCAGTTGCTATCGACACAGATCCTTTTATATTTTTAGTGTTAATCTTTTCAACACTTAAACCTGTAAGATTTAATGAAGCAGGCTTTTTATCTTCCTCTTTGGGTTCTTCTTCAATTTCTTCTTTTTCAGGCTTTTTATTTTCTTCTTTATTATCTTCTTCTACGATTTCTTCGTCATCATCGTTTACTTCTTCGTCTTTTGAAGTTTCTTCATCTTCATCTTCGTCTTCTTTTTCTACTTCGTCTTCGTCTGTTTCTTCTTCATCATCCTCATCATCATTTTTTGAGGATTCCTTTTTGGTATCTTTTTTTGATGAATCATCATCTGAATCACATGCGCAGAATGAGAATGTCATCATTAAAACAAGCATCAATGAAATTAAAATTTTGATAATGTTCTTAAATTTTACCATTTTTTATACTCCTTTATTATCCGATAACTTTTGAAAATATTTCTTCGCTTTTTTCGTTTATAAAGTTTAATTTAACGTTTTTAATAACTTTTACGTCTTTTTTAATTTCAGCTAAGTTTTCTTCAAAAACATCTTTATATTCGTTGCAAAAGCTTTTAATTTCTTCTTTTATATCTTCTGCATCTTCACATTTTACAGTAACAATAAAGCTTGTTTTTTCAAGTGTTACTTCAGGCTGATATTCTTTTTTATTAAAAGGCTCACATAATAACGTTTCAACCTTTTCTTTATTGTTGTTATAATATTCCGTTACCGTGTTTTCAATTCTTATATTATTAAGAAGTGATAATGAAATAACAAGTACAATAAGTGCCGAAACAAAGATTATTTTTCTTGACTTTTTAACTTTATCAGAAGTAAAAAGGTTAAGAAGCATTACTGAAAGTATAAGCACACCAATAACAATAATAATACTTGCCATGCCGATACCCATATTTTCAAAGCTTTTAATAAATTGCTCAAAATTCATATCTTTTTACCCCCTTAACCAAACATTGAAAGAATTATTCCGCCGGCGATAACTGATGCAACCTGACCTGATACGTTTACACCAATCGCCTGCATAAGAATAAAGTTATTGGGGTCTTCTTTTAAAGCCATTTTATGTACAACCCTACCTGACATTGGGAAAGCAGAAATACCTGCCGCACCAATCATGGGGTTGATTTTTTTCTTTAAGAAAAGGTTTAAGAACTTTGCAAAAAGTATGCCGCCTGCAGTATCAAATACAAAGGCAACAAGGCCAAGCCCTAAAATAAGAAGTGTCTGCCATTGTAAGAAATCAACACCCTGCATTCTTGTTGCAATGGTAATACCTAAGAAAATTGTAACAAGGTTTGCTAAAACCTTTTGTGCCGTTTCACCTAAAGAATCAAGCACGCCACATTCTCTTATAAGATTACCAAACATCAAAAATCCTACAAGCGCAACTGATGAAGGTGCTACAAGACCTGCAACAACAGTAACAATTATGGGAAAAAGAATTCTTGTTGTTTTTGAAACGTCTGATTGTTCGTATGACATTCTTATCATACGCTCTTTTTTAGTTGTAAGAAGTTTAATAACAGGTGGCTGAATAATTGGTACAAGCGCCATATATGAATATGCCGCAACCATAATAGCCGCAAGATAATTACTTTTAAGGGTATTTGCAACAACTATTGAGGTAGGTCCATCAGCCGCACCGATAATGGCAATGGATGCCGCATCCTTCATATCAAAGAAAAGGCTTGCCATTGTTAAGGTAAAGAAAATACCAAACTGTGCCGCTGCGCCGAAAATCATAAGCTTTGGATTTGATAATATTGGTCCAAAGTCAATCATCGCACCGATACCTATAAAAAGTACCAACGGGAACATTTCAGCAAACTCATGGTCAATACCTATTCTAAAAAATACATCAAGTATTCCCTTTGATTCGCCTTGTGTTATAACACCTGAAAGGGGTAAGTTTACTAAAATTGCACCAAAGCCCATAGGTAACAAAAGTGTTGGTTCCATTTCCTTTTTAATTGCAAGGAAAATAAGTATACCACCAATAATCCACATTACAACCTGCTGCCATTCAAGCATGCCGAGGCCTTCAATTAAAAACTCCATTTTTTTCTCCTTTATTTTTAAAACATCTTTATAGCATTTTCAAGACGCTTTAAAGTTTCTTCTTTACCTATAATATCAGCAAGCTCAACTGCACCGCCGGGGGTAGAATCAAGACCGCAAAGTGCAACACGTGCAGGCCACATAATCATACCGTTTTTCTTTCCTGTTTCTTGTGCAAGTTCAATTAAAGCATCGTGGATTGTGGTTTCATTCCACTCAGTTAAAGTTTCATATTTTTCTTTAACTTGAATTAAACTTTCCTTAGCACCGTTTTCATCAAGCTTAAACTTTTTGTGGCAATACATTTCTGTTGAATGTTCTGCTACTTCAGGCAAGAATTTAAGTTTTTCAGGAATCTCAGATAAAATTTCAACACGTGATTGAATAAGCTTTAATAACTTTCTGTCATCATAAATTTTAAGTGATTCCTCTTTTTCAAGCCAAGGAAGAGCCATTTTATAAAACTCTTCAAAATCCATAGCCTTAATATATTCACTATTCATCCAACGAAGCTTGTTAATATCAAAAATTGAAGGTGATTTGCTTATGCCATCCAATGAGAATGCTTCAATAAGCTCTTCACGTGTATAAATTTCTTTATTTGAGCCATCATTCCAGCCTAAAAGAGTTATGTAGTTTACAACTGCATCAGTAAGGAAACCATCATCCAATAAATCATGGAATGATTTATCACCATGACGCTTTGAAAGCTTGTGTGTTGCATCACGCATAATTAAAGGAAGATGCACGTAAATGGGAGGTTCCCAACCAAATGCCTCATATAAAAGGTTATATTTAGGTGTTGATGAAAGATATTCACAACCGCGCATAACGTGGGTAATGCCCATTAAGTGGTCGTCAACAACGTTTGCAAAGTTATAAGTGGGAAGACCATCACTCTTTAATAAAATCATATCATCAAGATCATCGGAATTTACTGTAACGTGTCCAAAAATTGCATCATCAAAGGAAACTTCCTTATTTTTAGGTGTGTTCTGACGGATAACGTAGTTTTCACCGCTTGCAATTCTCTTTTCAATTTCTTCCTTTGATAAATTTAAGCAGGTTTTAGGATATTTATAGGTTTCGCCCTTTTCTTCTGCTGCTTTTCTGTCTTCTTCAAGTTGTTCGTCTGTACAGAAGCAATAATAAGCTGCACCCTTTTCGATAAGTTTAAGGGCATATTCCATATAAATTGCGCGTCTTTCTGACTGAAAGTAAGGTCCGCAATCCTTTTCTTTTCCGGGACCTTCATCATAATCAAGACCGGTCTGCTCTAAAGTTTTAAAAATAATTTCAGTTGCGTGTTCCTGAAGACGTACCTGGTCGGTATCTTCGATTCTTACAACAAAATCACCTTTATTTTTTCTTGAAAAAAGATATCCGTAAAGTGCTGTACGCAAATTACCAATGTGCATATTACCTGTGGGGCTTGGTGCAAATCTTGTTCTTACTTTCATTTTATACTCCTCTGTCTAAAAATTCAATTTCTTTATCAGTAAGCCTTAAATCAATTCCGATAAGGCTTTCATCTAACTGTTCAACCTTTGAAAAACCGCCTATAACTGCCGAATTTATATCCTTTGATAACACGTAGGACAATAAAAGTGCAGGAATAGGTATATTTTTTTCATTTGATAATTTATTTATTCTGTCAAAGCGCCTGAAGTTTTCTTTTAATGGAAGATATGATAACTTACCTGATTGTTTTAATTCTTCTTTTGTAATCTGCTTTGAGAAAAATCCTTTTGCCTGAACCGAATATGCAATTAAAGGAAACTTAGTTTCTTTATACCACATATATTCAATATCATTCATTGTTATATGTGTAATATCACCTGTTAATGCAGGTGTTGTAACTGCATATGAATAATTTATTTGGCTAACGGTAAAAGGCTTTAAATTATGCTTTATTGCATAATTGTTTGCTTGTTCAATTCTTCCGCATGACCAGTTTGAAGCACCTATTTCCCTTACTTTACCTTGCTTTACAAACTCATTTACGTTTTCAATAAGTTCTTCAGGAGTTTTTAAGCAATCGTCGCGGTGAAGAAAATAAATATCAATATAATCAGTATTAAGTGCTTTTAAAGAGGCATCAATATCTTTTTGTAATTCTTCCTTTGAAAGACGAGTTTTGTGCATTTCCATACGTGATAAAGGAAAACCGCCTTTTGAAATTAAAATTACATCTTCACGCTTTTTATTTTTAAGATATTCGCCTAAAAATTCTTCACATAAACCATTTTCATATGAGCGCGCAACATCCAACGTATTATAACATAAATCAAGATATCTGTCTAAAATTTTAAAACATTCTTCTTTATATTTTATGTCGCCTAATCTGCCTGCGCCTAAAACAAAGTTGTTTATTTCAAGATTTCCTACTTTTATTCTTTCCATACTTTACCCTTTTCTACTTTAAAGAAATTAACGTTCATTTTATTAAAATATTCAACGGGTTGTGCAACTGTAATTAAAGTTTGCACGTCCTTTATTTTATCAAGCAACATTTGCTGGCGACGTGTATCAAGCTCAGATAAAACATCATCCAATAAAAGTACGGGATATTCCTTTAAATCTTCCTTCATCATTTCAAGCTCAGTAAGTTTTAAAGCTAAAGTTGCCGTCCTTTGTTGCCCTTGTGAACCAAAATATCTTAAATCAGTTTCACCTAATTTAATAACTATATCATCTTTATGCGGACCTACGGTAGTAAAACATCTTTTTAAATCAGCTTCTCTGTTTTTATATAAAAGCTCAAGCATTGCTTCTTCAATATTTTCTTTATTATTTATTGAATCTTTATATAAACAAAAAAGTTCTTCTTTACCTGAAGAAAGATATTTATGATTTTCTTTTGCCTTTGGTGTAAGCCTTTCGCAAAAATTACGCCTTGCCTTAATAATAGGTACAGCCCTTTGTGCTAAAAGTGTATCCCAAACCTCTAAATCAGCAGGTCTTACGTTTTCCTTTAATAAAGAATTACGTTGCTCTAAAACCTTATTATATTCGTTTAAAGCATAAAAATAATTTTTAGATACCTGTGAAAGTTCAATATCCATGAACCTTCTGCGCTTTTGTGGACCTTCTTTAACTAAATCAAGATCCTCCGGTGAAAAAATAACACCCGAAAGCTGACCTAATATTTCACTTATGCGTGAAATTGCAAGACCATTTACCAAAATACGTTTTTTCTGCCCTTTAGCCATAACCATATCAACACTATGTCTGCCATCTTTTTGTATATCTTCGGCACGTACCCTGGTCCATGGGCGATCATACATAATCATATCGTGTTCACGATTTGTTCTGTGGCTTCTGCCCGTACACAAAAGATATATGGCTTCTATAATATTAGTTTTACCTTGACCGTTATCGCCATATAAAATACTTATTCCATTAGGAAAATTCAGCTCCAGATTTTCATATGAGCGAAAATTCCAGAGCTGTAACTTATTTAAATACATATTATAATCTTACCGGAAGAATTAAATAAAGATATTTATCACCATCAATAGGTGTAGTAACTGTGGGACTTGTAGGTGTTGTATATGAGAATTTAATAAATTCGTCTTCAATATTCTTTAAGCACTCAACAAAATATTTTGGATTTACACCAATTTCAATAGGTGAGCCTGAACCTTGAATATCAACTTCTTCATATACGTTACCGGTATCTGATCTTGAAGTAATTATAAGCTTATTTTCGCTGAACTTAAATAAGATATAGTTATTTCTAACGTTTTCTCTTACAATAAGCCATGCGCGGTCAATAGCCTCTAAAAGATCTATTCTGTTAATAATAACAGAGTTTGTCATATTTTGAGGAATAATAGGTCTGTACTTAACAAATTCACCTTCAATTAAGCGGGTAATAATTTTTGTTTCTTCAATTTCAACCATACAATATGACTTTTGAATATAAATTTTTGCAATTTCGTCTGTATCGCTGATAATTTTTATGATTTCAGAAAGGGCACGTGCAGGAATAATTGCTTTAATACTGTCATCAATATCATTAACAAAAGAATTTCTTAATGAAAGACGGCATCCGTCAAGTGCTACAACTGTAATATTTTCTTTTTCAACATCAAATAAACAACCGGTTAAAATAGGTCTTGATTCATCCTGTGCAGTTGCAAAAATAGTCTGGTTTACCATTTTCTTTAATTCACTTTGTGAAATTGTAAAGAAGCTTTCTTTATCAATAACGGGAAGTGAAGGATATTCTTCAGGGTCAAGTGCAGCGATATTGATTTTTGTAAAGTTACTTGAAACTTCAATACCGTTTGCTAAATCACCTTTAATTTTAATAATACCGTCAGGCATTCTTCTTATAACTTCAGCAAAAAATCTACCATTTATTACGATAGAACCTTCCTCAGCAATATCAGCAGCAATTTTAGTTTGTATTGTAAGTGAAGAATCAGTTGTTGTTAATATAACTTCGTTATTCTTTAAATTAAATAAAATACCTTCACAAACAGGATTTATGCTTTTTGAAGGAAGAGCCTTTGAAACAATATTTATTCCGTTTAAAAGTGTTGACTTGTCGCAAGAAAAAATCATTTTACGTTCCCCTTTATAATAATAGTTGAAATTTATTAAATAATAGTTTTAATATATGTGTGTTTATATGGTGGATATCCCTTAAAACTACCTTAAACAGTAGCTTTTTAAAAAATTATGCTGTTGATATAAGGGTGCATAAAAGGTTGATAAATTGTTGATAACTTTT
>JAZOMK010000349.1:0-7174 GCA_045653985.1 Clostridia bacterium
TGGCAAATGAAATTATTAAAGGTATGGGTTTTCATCATATCGGTCTTAAAGCAAAGGATTTTGAGAAATCATGTGCTTTCTACAAGGCATTAGGTTTAAAAGAAGTTGTTGGTTGGTCTGACCCCATGAAAACAATTAAAATGTTTGATCTTGGCGACGGTGGCAAAATCGAACTTTTCTCTGACGGTGGCGATGATTACAGCGAAAACGGCAAATGGGTTCACTTTGCAGTAGAAGTTGAAGATCCTAAAGAAGCTTACGAAATTGCATTAAAAGCAGGGGCAACTTCAATGATTGCACCTAAAATTGTTCCTCTTGATTCCGAACCTTACAAAATGTCAATTTACATTGCTTTTGTAAAAGGTCCTGACGGAGAGCAGATTGAGTTTTTCAAGCAAGTTAAATAATGGAATATACCTTAATTAAAACAAAAAGAAGAAGCGTAGCGTTGGAAATTTCGCCTGATGGTACGCTTATTGTCCGTGCGCCTTTACGCTTTACCGAAAAAGATGCCGTTGACTTTATAAATAAAAACGAAAAATGGATTTCAAAACATTTACCGTCAATTTTAGCTAAAAAAGAAGAAATTTCAAAGCTTTACGACAGCGATATTTTACTTGCTAAAAAATGTGCAAAAGCAATTTGTACCTTTTTAGTTGAAAAATATGCGCCAATTATGAATGTATGTCCTAAAAGCATAAAAATTACTTCGGCTGAAAAACGCTTTGGCAGTTGTTCGGGCAATGATAATATTTGTTTTTCATATTTTCTTATGCTTTATCCTATAGAGGCAATAACCTACGTGGTCGTACACGAACTTGCACATATAAAGCATCATAATCATTCGGCAAACTTTCATAAATACGTAAAACAGTATCTACCCGAAGCGGATAATTACGAAAAATTATTACATCCCTCCTGTGCAAAATACGAAAATTTTAAAAAAAATATCGAACTTTCAAACAATATAATGTCCTGAATGGATAAAAAGTTGTCTTTCTTTTATATTGTATTTGTTTTTTGCGTATGCTACAATATAATCAGTTGAATTTAGCAATTTTTTAGTAGAAAAGCACATTGTTTTTCAAAAAGAAAGGCTATATAATTTAAAAAAATAGGAGGTTTTATTATGAAAAAACTTTTAGCGCTTTTTTTATCAGTATGTTTTATTCTTTCATTAGTTTGTGTAAACGTTTCAGCCGAGCCTGAAAATGAATATTCATACAAGATGAATGAGGAACTTCTTGCAAACGGTAAATTTGAGGATGACCTTGATGGCTACAAGCATTACGGTGCAGGTGGCGAGTTTGAAGTTTCTGAAGAATATGGCAGAACAGGTTGCGGTCTTGCAATTTATGACAGAACACAGAAATATGATACCGTTGCCTATGATGTAACTGACATTATTTCAGAGGCCGGCCCCGGAAAATACAAGGCTTCAATGTGGATTAAGCTTATGGATGATTCCGAATATCAGGGACAGGTACAGCTTGTTTTAAATTTTAAAACAAAAAACGGCACAAAAAATAATTACGTTGCAACAAAGATGGTTGACCTTACCTATGAGTGGCAAGAAATCACTTTCCACAGCGACGTAAAATATGACGTTGAAGATCCTATGGCAATGGCATATTTGTACCAGCAAAGCTATGATAGCGAGGGCAATGCACCAAGTGTTATGGTTGACGATTTTTCTTTAATAAAAACAACCGAAATTAACGGTCTTTTACCTAAAGAGAAGCTTGAATTACAAACAGTTAAGCTTGAGCATATTTCACCTGCCAACTATGAAAGAGAAGAAAAAACAACCTTTGGTGCTATCCGTTGGGATGCTTGGGTAGTTTCTGAAAATAACAATGACCCTGCTTTTCAGGTACAACGCTCACTTTCAAAAACAGAATTTCATTGGCGCGCACCTTTCTTTTCTGAAGTTACTGAGGATGGTAAAATAACTATTCCTGAATATAATCAGGAGATTTTTGATAAAGAAATGGAATATGCCATTGAGGCAGGCGTTGATTATTTTGCTTACGTTTGGTATGATTCCTCAATGAAAGCATCAAGAGTTTATCATACACAATCAAAATACAGAAACGACGTTAAAATGTGTGCTTGCTTTGACGGCAACGCAATTAACAAAGAATATGCCCGTAAGGAAATGGAAACACTTTTCCTTGAAGATTATTATATGACTGTTTTAGGTGGCAGACCTTTAATGTATTACTTTGGCAGCAGCAGTAATCTTATTGCAATTTCTGAGGATATTGCATATTATCGCTCACTTACAAAGGCATTGGGCATTCCTGAACCTTACGCAGTTATCATGAACGTTTCACCCCAGCAGGCACTTTCTGCTTATGGTGATGCAGTTTCTTCCTATGCAATCTATGGTAAACATAACGAGCCTTTTACAAACGTTATGCAGTATGCCGTTGATGAATGGAACAGTTTTCAATCATCAGGCGTACAGTTTGTACCTACAGTTTCTTATGGTTGGAATCCTGAACCACGTTTCCATAACCCCGTTTCATGGACAAGTGTTACAACTGACCGCTGGGCCGACTATGCAACTGCTGAAAATATAACTGAGCATCTTACTTATGCTTACTCATATATGCAACACTCATTTGTAAAAGAGTTTACAAAGGCTAATACAATGATTGCCTACGCATGGAATGAGCATGACGAGGGTGGTTGGATTTGTCCCACCATTGCAGTTGATGAAAACGGAAATCAACTTTACAATGAGGACGGCACTAAAAAAATTGATGATAGCCGTGTAAAGGCAACAAAAGCTGCCGTTGATAATTATAAAAACGGAAATTTTGTTGATGTTGCAATAAACGGAATATTGGCTGATGGCTCTGCCGCACCTACACCTACACCTGAACCAACACCTGAAAGCGGTTCAACAAATATAAATTCAACACCTTCCGTACCTGATAATTCTTTAAATGAATTTAATATTATGGATTATTGGTGGATTATTCCCGTTGCAGTAGTTTTAATTGCAGGTACGGTTTTTGTAGTTATTATTTCAAAGAAGAAGGCAAAATAATATGGAAAATTTGACAATAGGCGCTATCCGTTGGGATGCTTGGTTTAAATCAGAAAGTAATAATGACCCTTCTTTTCAGGTACAACGTTCACTTTCACCAAAGCGTTTTCACTTCCGCGCACCTTTCTTTGCAAAGGTAACAGCTGATGATAAAATCTTTATTCCTGAATATAATCAGGACACCTTTGACAAAGAAATGGAATATGCCATTGATGCGGGCGTTGATTATTTTGCTTACGTTTGGTACGGAAATCCCGGGCAAGAGGGTTTAAGCTTAGCAAGAAAATTACATACCACTTCAAAGTACAGAAATGACGTTAAAATGTGTGCTTGCTTTGACGGTAACGGCATCAATAAAGATTACGTTAAAGAAGAAGTACCCAAGCTTTTTAAAGAAGATTTTTATAAAAAGGTTTTTGACGGCAGACCTCTTGTTTATTACTTTGGTTTGTGCAATCATTTTGACGGCATCAAGGATGATATTGAATTTTTTAACCAAGTTTGCGAAAAAGAAAATATAAAAAAACCCTTTTATGTAATTATGGATGCTACTGTTGAGCAGTGTTTATACGTTAAAGGCGATGCAATATCCCATTACTGTGCATGGGGCGGAGATGGCGAACCCTTTGAATCCATGCATTTAAGAAATATTGAAAAATGGGAAAACGAAAGCAAAGCTTGTGAAGAAAACGGCTTACAGTTTATCCCCACAATTACAAGTGGCTGGAATAACGAAACGCGCCACGAAAATCCCGTTTCATGGATAACTATGGATCTTTCAAAAAGCTACGTTCAATATGCAACTGCTGACGAAGTATATAATCAGGCAAAAGCTGCAAAGGACTTTTTGATTAAGAAAAATATTCCTGTAAATTCGGCAATTATCTATGCGTGGAACGAGCATGACGAAGGTGGCTGGATTTGCCCCACATTAAAAGTTGACGAAAACGGAAAACAACTTTATGATGAAAATGGCAAAAAACTTATTAACGATGAACGCATCCTTGCAGTTAAAAAGGTTATAAAAAATTAAGTATCGCTTAATGCGATACTTTTTTTGTGAAATTTTTTAGAAATTAAATCAAAAATCTTGAAATATTGCGTAAAAATCTTAATATTTTGCTTATTTTAACTATTGAGTTTTCTCAATATAAATGATATACTAAATATATACATTATTTATGGAGGGAAAACATGAAAAAATTTCTTTCTTTCTTATTGGTTGCAATAATGGTTTTATCCGTTGTGCCTGCCATTGCGGCAACTGATGAATTACTTACAAACCCCGGTTTTGAAACAGGCGACGAAACGGGATACACATCCTATGGTTCTTGTAATATTGAAGTAGGTGAGGAGTATGCCCACAAAGGCGATTATGGTATGCTTATTTCACAACGTGCAAACGGATATTCAACATGGGCGCAGGATATTTCAAACGTGCTTATTTTAAACGGCCCCGGCGAATATATTGCTTCTGTTTGGATTAAACTTGCAGAAGGTCAGGAACCCTGCACAGTTCATCTTACTTTAAACATTCAGTCAAACGATGCTGATAAAGCAACTTACTATACAAGCGGCAGAAAAACGCTTACAACTGAATGGCAACAATTTACCTTTAAGGGTAATATTGATTTTGATCCTATTTACGGTTTTAAATCTGCCCTTATTTATCAGCAAAGTGAAGGTGGCAAAGGCGCACCTGATATTATGATTGATGATTTTTCACTTAAAAAGACAAGTGAAGTAAACGGTATTCCGTTAGACGAAGTTATTGTACCTGAAGGTGGAACAGCACCTACAACAAAACCATCATCAACAAAAAATCAGGAGCTTCTTATTAACCCCGGCTTTGAAGAAGGCGATGAAACAGGTTTTGAACAGTATGGTGCAAGCTCAAATATGGAAGTTGGCGAAGATTATGCACGTACAGGCGAATATGGTATGCTTTTATCAGACCGTATGGGTAAATACGCAACATGGGCGCAGGATATTACCGAACAGCTTATTTTAAACGGCCCCGGTGAATATTTCGGCTCAGTTTGGATGAAGCTTTCAGAAGATTCAAAAACATCAGGTAAAGCTCAGCTTGTTATTAACGTAAAACCCAATGGCGGTGTTCAAAAATATTACGGTAGTGCGCAAAAACAGCTTACTTACGAATGGCAGGAATTTGCATTTAAGGGAACTATTGATTTTGATCCTAAAAAAGGCTTTGAAATAGCACTTATTTATCAGCAAAGTGAAGCAATGCCTGATATTATGATTGACGATTTTACTTTTAAAAAGATTTCTGCAGTAAACGGTATTTCTCTTGATGAAGTTGAAAAGGATGAATATCCTGACGTTGAAATGTCCCACGTAAACGCTTTCTTACAAGAAAGAGAAGAAAAAACAACTATCGGTGCTATCCGTTGGGATGCTTGGTACACCCATGATGGCAGGGCAGAAAGTATAGTTTCTCAGGTTGAAAATACTCTTTCGCCTGCTGAATATCATTGGCGCGCACCTTTCTTCTCAATTATTACCGAAGATGGTAAAATTCAGATGCCCGAATATACTCAAGAAATTTTTGACAGAGAAATGGAATATGCAATGGAAGCAGGTCTCAGCTATTTTGCATATCTGTATTATACAGGGCCAATGGGTACTGCAAGAAAATTGCACGCAACAAGTAAATACAATAAAGATGTTAAAATGGTAATGTGCCTTGATGGTAACAGTATAGGTAAATCAGAAGCAAGAGAAGAAATAAAAGAGCATTTAAAACAAGATTATTATATGACTGTTTTAAATGACAGACCTTTAATGTACTATTACGTAAACACCGGTAAACGTGAAGAAAATATGGCGATTGTCGCTTCTGAAATTAAATATTACCGCGGATATTGTCAATCTGTTGGCTTGCCTGAACCTTTTGTTGTTTGTATGAACATTACAGGACAAGAAACACAAACAATTTACGGTGATGCTGTTTCAAGATATTCCATCGGCGGAACAAGTGATATGACATTTAATGATTTTATTACTACCGCACAATCACAATGGGAAGGTTATCAAAAATCAGGTATGCAGTACGTACCTATGATGACTTTTGGCTGGCATGCTGAACCAAGATACAAAAATCCCGTTACATGGATGGATGTTGATGAAAACAGCTGGGTTCCTTATCCTACTGATGAAGAAATTTACAACCATACAATGTATGCACTTTCATATATGGATCATCCATCAACAACTGAATTTACAAAGTTAAATACTTTAATTCTTTATGCTTGGAACGAACATGATGAAGGCTCATGGTTATGCCCCACATTAAAGGTTGATGAAAACGGTAATCAGCTTTACAATGAGGACGGCACACCTATGGTAGATGATAGCCGTATACAAATGGTTAAAAAGGCTTTTGAGGACTATAATAACGGTCAGCGTACTGAAATTGTTATAAACGGTATTTCAAATATCAAAAAGACAGAAACAGCTACACCTGAACCAGAAAAGGATTCTTCTAATATTGACGTAAATAATAGCAATATTGATAATAATAATATAGAAAAACCTGACCTTACAATTTATATTGTTATCGGTTTAGGCGCTATCTTTGTTATTGGCGGAACTATTGGTTTAATTATTGCAGTTAAAGTTTTAAAGAAGAAAAAAGAAGGTAAAACCAATGAAGAGAATAAATAAAACAACTTACGGTGCATTGCGTTGGGATGCGTGGTATCCTGCAAGAGAAAATACAGATACAAGCGCACAATGTTTAAAAGCATTAAGTTTACCTGAATATCATTGGCGCGCACCCTTCTTTGCTAAAATTGATGAAAATAATAACGTTTATATTCCTGAATATACACAAGAAATTTTTGACAGAGAAATGGAATATGCCATTGATGCAGGTATTGATTATTTTTCATATGTATGGTATTCACATTCAGGTTTAAGAATTGCAAGAGATTTTCATAAAAAAAGCAAGTACAGAAAAGATGTTACAATGTGTGCTTGTCTTGATAATAATGCAATTTCACATGAATATGCCCACGAAGAATTAGTACCTTTATTTAAAGAAGATTTTTATACAAAGATAGATAACAGACCATTAGTATATTATTTTGGAGC
>JAZOMK010000350.1:0-3718 GCA_045653985.1 Clostridia bacterium
GATGGTTGGCTATTCGCGCCCCGCATCAGGTAGCGAGCATCACGTTTCGCATTTTATCGAAATGAACGTTGTAAATGAGGAAAATGATGCGCTACATGGCGAAAAGGTTGGCGTTGGCCTTGTTATGGTGTGCGATTTATATCATAAGGTTATGGCATTTGATAATCTTGAAGAAAGAATCACCAATAACAACCAACTTCCAAAAGATAAAATCGAAGCAATGTTTAAAGATATTGCCCCCGGCATCTTTAAGGAAAATGCAAAAAATCCCCTTGAAAATATTACAAGGGACATGATAATTGCAAAATTGCCTGAAATTAAAAAGGTGATTTCTGAACTTCCTGACGGCAATAAAATGCGCGAAGTTCTTAAAAGTGTAGGATGCCCTGCATCCCTTAGCGATATCGGTTTAAGTGAGGATTTAAAAGATACTATCCTTTACTATGCCGCATTTTCGCGCTCACGCCTCTCCTTTATGAGATTTATTCATATGATTGATATTAAATAAAAAAAGGGATAAGTTAGTATAATGGAAAAAATGAAAGCTTGCCCGGTGTTATATTCACCCAGCGATGAAAAATATGACGAAAAGAAGCAGACCTTTCAAGGCTGTCCCACTATTGCCATAACCAAGAATGGCAGAATCTTTGTTGGCTGGTACGCAGGTGGCTTAAGAGAGCCAAGCCTTGACAACTACAATACTCTTTGCTTCAGTGATGATGGCGGCAAGTCCTTTAAAAAGAATTGTATTGTAATTCCAAGCGAAAGAGAGCGCCTTGTGCAAGCGTTGGATATTCAGCTTTTCGTTTCCCCTGAGAATAAGCTTTACGTTTTCTGGGTACAGAATGACGTAATACATTACACTGATGTTTTGGGCGCAACAGAGGGAATGTTTGGTGAGGATTACATTTTTAACGATAGCACCCACGCACAATTCTATATGGTGTGCGATAACCCTGATGCTGATGAAATAGTTTTCTCTGAACCACAATACTTTGAGTTTGGTTTTTTAAGATGTAAACCAACTGTTTTAAAAAGCGGAAGATGGCTATTGTTTAATTATGACCAATTAAATGACCGCTATGGCTATTCGGTTACGGATGATAAGCTTAAGACTCACCGTCGCCTTTACGGTGGCAAAAAAATATCCACGCCTTTTGATGAATCAATGGCTTATCAACGTGATGACGGAAGTGTGCGTCTGCTTGCTCGCACTTCAACGGGGCTTACCGCTGAAAGTATCTCTTATGACGATGGCGAAACTTGGACTGACGGTGCAGAAACTGAAATATTTAATTCCAACACCCGTCTCTATGTTTCAAAAACTGCAACGGGAAGAGTTTTGCTTGTTAATAACGAACCGCCCGTTGGCAGAACAAATATGACGCTTATGCTTTCAGATGACGACGGCAAAAGCTTTGAGTATAAAAAACTTATTGATGGTCGCACAAGCTTAAGCTATCCTGATGCGGATGAATATAACGGCAGATTTTATCTTGTATATGACCGCGAAAGAACCGGCGCCAGCGAGATAATTCTGTGCACTTTTACTGAAGAAGATATAATAAACGGCAATGATATACCCCTTAGTATAATTAGTAAGCCGGAAAAATAACTTTAAAGTTTGGTCGATTTTTATTTAAAATGTAAAAAATCCGAGGTTTGTATTTAAACCTCGGATAATTTTTTAATTAAACAACGGAGATAAGATGGCGTTTTGCTTGTACACTTGCTTGAGAAAAGCATCAAAATGACATCTTCCTTTTTTACAATATATCGTCTTCAAGGTCAAAGTTGGTATCGGGTTTTAATGATGAAGCGAAGTTGTTTGCTGATGCACCGTAGGAAGAAAGTGCTTTTACGATATCACCTACAACGGCATCGTTGTATTTTGCATTGATGTAAGCTGAAACGTTATACTGTACGGTTGAAATTGTTGTAGCGTCTTTAATAAGCTTTAAGGTGTAAACGTTGTTAAAGCCGGTAGCTAAGATAGCATCAGTATAAAGCGTATCACCGTTTACAAGGGTTGATAAGTCAACGGCTTTATCGTTAAGTGTTACTGTAACGCCATCCTCTAAAGCAAGCTTAAAGTAGATCTTGTTTACGTTTGACATATTTAAGCCAACTGATTTTACCTTGCTTGTGCCTGTGTTGCCTGTAACCTTTTTAACACCGTTAGGTGCGCTGAAAGTGCTTTTATATTCATTTACCCACGCAAAGGAATCGGCAGGGTTTGAAGTGTTATAATCTTTATATTCCTGAGATGCGCTGCCGTAAACAAGCATATCGGCAAGTAAGGTTCTTAAAGCATCGCGTTGTTCCTTTGTGTAGCCTGTTGAACTGATGTTTTTGATAATGTTATCTGCATAGGTTTTTACGCTGTAGTTTTCAATAGTATCCATAAGGGTGTTGTTGTAGAAAAGTTCTGCCTTTATGGTATCACTCATACATTGCGGGTTGATGCCTTCATAAGCAAAAACCGTCATGCCGTTTTCTGCTTTGCCTTTAACCTCAGTAACTTTGCCTGATGAGGAGGTAAAACGCATTGTCATATCGTCGGTTAAAGGTGCATCAATGTAATATTTAAGGGTAAGTGATGAGCCGATGTCAAGGGAAGCACCCTTAATATTTGAAACTCTGCTTTCGTATGAAATGCCTTCGAAAATGGGTTCTGAAATCTTTTCTGAAAGATTTTCGATAGTTGAAGATGCTTTCTTAATGGTTGAGCCATTTGAAATACCGTTTACCGTAACTTCAACCAAATTACCGCCTTTGAAGAAATCAATGGCCTGTTTAACAGCGTTAATGCGGTTTTCGTTTATCTTTTTTGTGCCGTCTTCGTTATAAAGCTGATTGCCGTTTTCGTCAACTTCGAGGGTGGGGCAGATCCAACCGCCTTCGTCATGCTCGTTCCAGGCATATGCAAGAAGTGTGTTTGCCTTGGTGTAGGCTTCAACTTCGTCATGCTGTAAATAGGAAAGACCGTATGCGAAGTGATCTAAAATTTCTTCATCAGCTGCGTATTGTACCCAGCTGTCTGCTGAAACATTTGTCCATGAAACAGGGTTTACGTATCTTGGGTAAGCGTGCCAGCCTGCAGTTAAGTTAGGTACGTACTGGAAGTTATTGTTGTTGTAGGTAAGCCAGCCGTTCTGACAGCTTTCAGCTAACTCTAAAAATGGAATGCCGGTTGTACCGCTGTGGGCATATTTTGAAACAGCGCTTCCGCCTGAGCCTTTTGCAATGGTTGAATTTACGTTAAGAATAACCGCAAAGGGCTTTTTTATGCCTAATTCTTCACAAAGTTCTTCGTAATAAACGATATCTTCAATGATTTTTGCTGTATTGTTGTTTGATGCAAAATAGTACATAAGGGGACGGCCATCAAGAACAGTCATATAATAGTCTTCTTGTAAAAGTGTACGCATTTCTTCACGTGCGTAGGCATGACCGATGGCGTTGCCGTCAAAGCAAGCACACATTTTAACATCGTTTCTGTAAATGCTTTGCTCGTGGAATTTACGAGCCATTTTCATATCCCCGCTATACCAAACGTATGCAAAATAGTCAATGCCTGCATACATTGCATATTCCATTTCTCTATCGAAGATATCCTGAGTATATTCGGGCATAACTAATGAATCTGTGCCTGTTATTTCAGCAAAGAAAGGTGCGCGGAAGTGGAACTCAGCAGGTGAAAGTGAGCGTTCAACCT
>JAZOMK010000351.1:0-13108 GCA_045653985.1 Clostridia bacterium
AAGAAAAGGGAATTTTTTTGTAAAAAGCTTATCTATGGCACTTATGCGCTGCGATTTTTCCATGCTCATAAGATACGCTTCTTCAGCAGTACCTATTATTTGTATGCGTGTTTCATCAAAATGCTGATAAAAGCCCGAAAGATAAAGCCCGGGTCTGTTAATATCTGCACAAGGCACTTCAACCGTTTTTTTATTGCCATCAGATATTATATCAAATTTTAAATCCTTTGCAAGTTTTGAAATTGATACATCCATAATTATTTACCTAATATAAGCCTTTTTACCGTTTTTGCAACGCCATCGTTATCATTGCTTTCACAAATTAAGTTTGAAACTTTTTTAGCTTCATCCCAGCCATTGCCTACACAAACTGCAAAGCCTGTATTTTTAAGCATCGAAACATCATTACCGCTATCGCCGAACACGATAAGCTCTTCTTTTTTATAGCCTAAAGATTCAATAAACTTATTTAAAGTAATATCCTTTTGTGCTTCAATGTGAGAAAACTCAACGTAGCGCTTGCATGATGCGCAGATGTTAATTTTACCGCCTAATTTTTCAGTAATGGCATCAAAATGAGCAGGCATATCCTCTTCTTCGCCAATAAAAATAAGCTTTGAAAGTTTTTTGCCCTTTACAAACTCTAAAACGTCGCCCTCAATAGGCAATGCCATTGTTGTGGTTTCCTTAAAATATCTTTCAGCATATTTATCCATGCTGTTTGTATATAATACGTTTTCTATGTAAATATTCATATGCACGTTGTTTTGTAAACCATATTCAACGATTTCTAAAACGTGTGCTTCCTCCATAGGTCTTTCATAAATAAGTTTCTTCTCGAAATTATCATAAAT
This sequence comes from Clostridia bacterium, assembly GCA_045653985.1. Taxonomy (GTDB): domain Bacteria; phylum Bacillota; class Clostridia; order Christensenellales; family QALW01; genus UMGS1322. The sequence goes on from JAZOMK010000351.1 coordinate 855, forward strand.
TTCAGCACCCATTGAAGTAATGGCATATCTGCAAAAAGTAAGTTTGGGAAGTAAGAATGACATTGAATCGTACAATCTGCCCGTACAAACAATAAAATCAACGCCTTTGTCATAAGCTTCTTTAAGCGTCTCAACTGAATAATCGCTTATATCCTGCTTTGAATCAAGAAGTGTGCCATCAAGGTCTGATGCAATAACTTTAAACATTTGTGTTCTCCTATCGTGTGCATATTGTCCCCGCATCAACTAAAATAACGTCATCACCCCATTTAACGATTTTACCGCAGGGTATGACTATGGTTTTAGGCTTTTGGAATATCTGCGAAAGTGAAAAACACCCCGGCACGATAATTGCCTCAATCCTTGAGCAGGTTACGTCTATTATTATATCACAAATACACCCCATTCGTCTACCATCAGTTACGTTAATTACTTCTTTTCTTCTTAAATCTGAAAAATTCATATCAAAAACCTCTTTTTTAACATTATATGCAGTAAAAATTTTTTTGTTACAGTAATATTTGTATTGTATTTCATTGTATTTTGTTGTATTATATACGAGAGGTGATTTTATGAATATTAAATTTTTAAATGCAGATAATCTTGTTGAGGGCATCAGCATATTATCTGAAGAACTGAATTTCATCTATACAAATTCAGAAAACAGCGATTTCACTATTGAATTAAAGGAAATCAACGATGATAAACTTATAATTTCATTAAAAGAAAATTATGCAACAATATCTTTTAATAAAAAACCACGTTTTTTCAGAGGACTTGCTTACGTTGTTGACTGTTTTAAAAACGGCATAAAGGAAAAAGAACTTATAGAAACACCTTTATTTAAAACAAACGGCGCTATGGTTGATATGTCAAGAAACGCAGTTATGACTGTAAAAAACGTTAAGCTTCTTTTAAGAAAGATGGCACTTATGGGGTTTAATACCTTTATGCTTTATACCGAAGATACTTACGAAATTGAAGAATATCCATTTTTCGGTCATCTTCGTGGCAGATATTCTAAGGCTGAACTTAAAGAGCTTGATGCCTACGCATTAAAGCTTGGCATTGAGCTTATCCCCTGCATACAAACTTTAGGTCATCTTGCAACACACCTTACGTGGGATGCAGCCAATAAATATAAGGACGGTGCCTCAACCCTTCTTGTTGGCAGTGATGAAACCTATAAGCTTATAAATGCAATGTTTAAAACTCTTACCGAATGCTTTACTTCAAAGCGCGTACATATCGGTATGGATGAAACTTTTGATTTGGGCATAGGTCAGTATCTTAACAAAAACGGCTATCGTGAACGTGCAGATATTTTCCTTGAGCATATGGCAAAGGTAAAGGAACTTGCATTTTCCTATGGCCTTAAACCGATGATGTGGTCTGATATGATTTTCCGCCACGCAGGCAAAAACATTACACCTTACGAGGATTATCATGTTGATGTTACATTTACCCCTGAAATCGTTGCAAAAATCCCCAAGGGTGTTCAGCCTGTTTTCTGGGATTACTATCACGCACGCGAAGGCTGGTATGATATCAACTTTAAAAAGCATCAGGAAATTTTTGAAGAAGAAACGATGTTTGCAGGTGGCGTATGGCTTTGGAGCGGATATTGCCCATTATATTCACTTTCCTTCAGAAACACCATTCCTGCCCTTGACGCTGCAAAAGCAAACAATGCAAAAGAGGTTATAGCAACCATCTGGCTTAACGGTGCCGAAGCCAGCCACATTATGTCACTTCCCGGCCTTGCCTGGTATGCTTCTTACGACTACTGCGGTGGCTTTGATATGAACAACATAAAGGAAACCTTCCGAATCTCATGTAATGGTAATTATGATGATATGATGCTTTTTGAGTTACCTGAAAAAGCTATCAAGGGTTCTGAAAACTGCACCCGTCCTTTCTTGTATTCCGACCCGCTTTTAGGCATCTTTGATTATCACTTGCCAATGGCAAAGGAATATTATCAGGACGTTACAAAGAAGCTTAAAGATATCAAGGTAGACAGTCTTTTTAAATCAGCTGCCGACACAATTATTGCCCTTTCTGACGTTCTTACATACAAAAGTGATTTTGGTTTAAGGCTTGTTGAAGCATATAAAAACGGAAATAAAGAGGAGCTTAAACCTTTTATTGATGAATGTAACATTATAGCCGAAAAAATGTCGGTACTCAGAGATACCCACCGCAAATGTTGGTTTGAGTTTAACAAAACCTTTGGTTGGGAGGTTTTCGATATCCGTTACGGTGGCATTACAAACCGCATTGAAACTGCTAAATCATTACTTACCCAATACATCAATAACGAAATTGAAAGCATTGATGCTTTGGAGGAACCGCGCCTCTGTTGCACAGGCAATGCATCAAGCTCATTCTGCTGGAAGGGCTACATAGCATACGCAACAACAGGTATACTTGGTAAAATTTAAAAAATTAAAAGAGGTTGTCTTATTAAAGGACAACCTCTCTTTTTTAAAGTCTGCACTTTACAACCGCTTAAAGTATAAATTCCATTGTTGTTTTTTGCGGAAGAAGCCCCATTTTTTCATAAAATTTCATTGCCGAGGGGTTACAGCTCCACACGTTAAGCGTAATATTATAGCATCCCTGCTCCCTTGCAAAATCAACTACCGCATCATAAAGCTTTTTGCCGATATGCTTACCACGGAGGATTTCATCAACACAAAGGTCATCGATATATAAGGTTTTTATATCGGTTAACACGTTATCGTTTATATGTTGCTGAAAAATACAGAAACAATATCCTAAGACGGAATCAAATTCATCTGTACAAACAAATATCGGTCTGCTTTTATCCTTTAATAAAGCTTTCAGCTCTTCCCTTGTATATTTTCTGCCGATTTTAAATATATCGGGTCTGCCATTATGGTGTACAAGGTCAACCTGCGAAAGCAAATCTTCAATTTTTTCTATATCTTTTTCAAGTGCAAAACGGATCATAGCTTTCTCCTTTTTTATTATCGAAAAAGTGAGAGTATTTTACATCTCTCACTTAACCACAAACTCAAATTCACTGTTAAATTCCTTTGTCTTTTCTTCCATAGAAATTACAACGGAAACGTCAAGACGGTTTTCATCACACATACAAGGACGGATTTCAAGCTTATGTTTAGGGCAGGTAACGTAAAGCACCTTTTCACCTAAAAGCTGTTTTACTAAAAATTCACCGTCTGCATAACGTTTGTCGATAAGATGCATATCAAGTGCAAAAGTATATTCAGTTTCGCTTGTTGCATAATCCTTAACCTTTACGCCATTTTCTGAAACTGAAATGGTGCGCTTGATATAATATTCCGTGTCCTTTGCATTTACAGTGCCTGAAACAGTAATTTCATTTTCAGAAAATTCAGTAATTTTCAAGTTTTCCTCAATATCATCTCTGCCCCAGAATTCCCCCTCCTTGGTATAAACGGCATTATGCCCTGAGGTAGATGCAAGCATACATCTTAAATTTGCCCTGTCATAGCTTGGGCAACCTGAATCAACAATCAAGGGCTCGCCTTTATAGTAAATGGTGAAGTTAGGTCTGCCTGCGTGCTGATGCCATGCTGTATGCTTCATTGCATCAATGAAAACTTCATAATCACCTTTGCGCAATACGGCAAGATTACTTTCAAAAAACGCAACGGATTTCTTCTGCCACGAAACTTTTATATCAGATACACTTTCGATAATTTTAATATCTTTATGTACATCCATTATATAGCAATCGTTAAAAGGAACGGTTTTGCCGTTTATTCTTGACATCTGATAGCAAAGCTCATACTGCTTTTCAGTTGATTCCTTAACACCGGGAATTTCCTCATAGCCGTTATTTTCAAGAAGCATATAAGCATCAAAATAAAGGCGTGCAATAAAATGGCTATAAGAAGGTGAATCTTCATCAGAGCCACCATCATTAAATATTGCTTTATCAAGATTTTGTTTAACAATTATTTTGCCTAAACGGATATATTCCGAAGCATTTTCAAATTCAGGAAAAAGCGTGCCAACGTAAATTAAAACAGTACCTACCTGTAAAACGTGATTCTGTGCATCACCCTTTACTTCGTGCGCCAACGCCTCTTCATACAAATGATTTGCGTGAAGCTTTAACGTATCGTAAATATACTTCCACTTATCTTCATCAAATGCCTTTTCAAGAAAGAAAATGGAAATGCACATACTCATTGTGCGCCAGGCAACCTGCATATCGCGCCAATAAAAGCCCGTCTGGAAATAGCTTATGTTAGAGTCGAACGTTTCATAGGGGTGCTTGTTCATCCACTCAGTTAAAATTTCATAAAACTTGTCGGCATACTTTTTATCGCCCGTCTTATAAAAACGCACCGCAAGAGGCATTAAAATATAAAGCCTTTGCAGGAAAATGTGCCATTCGTAGTTGCGCATGGTGTCCTGCTCAGGAATTTTAAAAACTGTGTCCCAATCAAATTCACCATTCATATGCCAAAGCTTAAAAAAGTCGCCCGACATTACTAAATCCAACAAATCATTGGAATTATCAACACGAAAACGGTCGCGCATAAACATAAAGGCACCGCCATCCATAACAAAATACGGAATTATAGGCTCCGCCTCATCACGATTGTAATGGAAATAGCTTTCCTTTTCCTTGCCGTAAAATTTATCAATATAAGGCTTAATATACTTAACTCTCATTTTAAAACTCCCTAAAAAAAATCGACTGATACTATTGTATCAGCCGAAAATCTAAAAGTCAATAAATTATTGATCGAATTTATTTACAACGTACTTATCCCAGAGATTATAGGTTTCGGTGGTATCAAGTGCGTGTAATAGTTTCTCATGTAAATCAGGGAATTTTTCAGAAAGCTCTGCAATTAGTTCCTTAACATCCTGCCTTGCGGTTTTGCCGTCAATGGGACAAGGTGATTCAACGATTGGCAATTCGTTATCCCGTACGCAGTTTACGATAATATCCTCAGGCACGTAAATAAAAGGACGGATAACCTTTAAATCAACACGTGAAAGATATGTTACGGGGGCAAAAGTGTTCATACGTGATTCAATAAACATACTCATTAAAAGTGTTTCTATTGCATCATCGCGATGGTGTGCAAGTGCCACCTTGTTACAGCCTAAATCCTTGGCAGTACTATTAACTGCACCTCTGCGCATATTTGCACATAAGGCACAAGGGTTCTTTTCTTTACGGATATTGAATACAACTTCGCCAATATCTGACTTTATAACCGTATAGTTTACGCCTAAATTATCACAAAACTCTTTTATGGGCGTTGTATCGAAGGGTTCAAAGCCTAAAGCGATGGTTATTGCCTCTATGGTAAAATCCTTTTTGCAGAATTTTTTATAAATTGAAAGTGCAAACAGCAAAAGCATACTGTCCTTACCGCCTGAAACGCCTACGGCAATTTTATCACCGTTTTCAATCATGCCGTATTTTTCGTCTGCCCTGCGGATTGAGCCTAAAACTCGTTTAATATCTGATTTACTCATAAAATTCCTTTATTAAAGGGTGAAGAATTTTCCTCACCCTTTTTTTATTACCTATTATATACGTAAAGTACCATATCCTGATTTGCTTTTTCAGGAATATCCCAAGTACCGTCAGCAGTTGAGGTGAAACTTCCGTAACTCTTAACGCCTGTAATGGGGTTAAACCACATATAATTATATTTTGTATTGGCCGAAAGCTTCTTTAATGTACCCGTTGCTGTACCATGGCCTGCCGCATTGGGTTTTTCTGCAACGATTAAATCTTCCGTATTATCAAAGTTATAGAAGTAGATAACAATCTTTCTGTGATCAGAAGTTGAAGCTATTACTGCCAATGCACCTTCATCACGTTCAAGATATTTTGTATCACCATATCTTGGAATAAGGTCATACCATTGTCCCATAGTGCCGGTTAAAAACTTTTTCATATAAGTAAGCTGGATTGAAACAGGATATTCTTTTGCATCCGTCCACTTTGCATTTGTCTTTTCTTCTGCAGTATTGGTATCAACACCATCATAGCATTTGGTTTCGTTTTCCTGATATCCGTTTGTAAATGCCCATGTATCCTGTGCACCGTATGCGTGTCCTGCAAATCCTGAAAGGAAACTCATCCAGCCCTGTGCACGGCCGCCGAAGTTCTTGGTCTGAAGCCATACGTAGTAAGGCTCATAGTTAATGAGGGGCTTGCCCTGGCTGTTATTTGCGAAGATCTTTGCCTTTGTGTGTACGCTTTCATCTACAAGGCTTGGCTTCCACTGTGTTGCCCACCATGTATGTCCGTTAACATCCCTGAATGATGAGTTTGAGGAATCCGTATAAGCTGAACCTTCCTGGTGTGCTGAAAGGGGATTCTTATAGGGGTCATACTTGTACAAATATTCAGCAATAAGTTTGTATGGGTTATTTGCCATACCCCAATCAAGATGTCCATGTGCATCAGCTGTCTGTGTAAAGAAGAAGTCTCTGTCAACTTCCTGACCTAACGTCCACATTACAGGATATGCTGAGTATCTTGCAACCCAATAACGGCTGAGTTTTTCAAGATACGTTTTTACTTCGTCGGAAACTTCATAAAGGTTGTAGGTCTGACCGCTCTTTTTACCCGTTGCAAGCAAATTATCACTATAACCACCATTATTAGCAATAAGTGTACTCATTGAACTTGGGAAAATAAACTGTGAGTTTGTATGTACAAGACCTAAACCTGCAATAATCTGGAACTTCTCATCATTTACCTTAAAGCCGGCTATATCATCAGCAGTAAAGCCGTTTTCAAGTTTGAATTTTGCACCGATAGGCTGTGATTGATATACTGTATATCCCTGCTCAGCACGGAGAGTTGCAATATTTTCAACCATATATGTTGATTCGCTACCCAAGCCCCAGTGTGTATCGCCTAAGTAGAAGAAAGGTGTGCCGTCAGCATAAACAAAATAGTCCTTACCGGGTACAGTTTTTACAAAGCCACGCTTATAAATTTCAAGGTTGCCTGTATAAGCGGTACACTTAACTGTGCCTGAAATGTTGTGAAGTGTAGCATTTGAAGTATCAGTACACTTTGTTGTGTATGTCCATATGCCTTCTTCGGGGCACATAAAGCGAACACGCCATACGTCGCTGCCATCCCAGAAGCCGGGGATTGTATAAGTTGTAGTGCCGTTGGTTAAAACAAGGTCAACGTCAACGTCATTAAATGGATCGGCATAAGTTTTTTCAGAAATAAGAGTAATTTCCTCAGCAACCCATGTTTCAGCATTGGTTACAAGCTTTTGTACGTGCTCATTTTTAACAACAGATAAGTTATCCATATAAATTGCTGTAAGAAGTCTTGAAGTTTCGTCCTCAAGAGTTACTGATTCAATGCTGTGAATACCAAATCTCCAGGGTGTGCCAACGCCAAGGTCCTCTTCCTTAACGGTAATGGTGGTTTTAAAAGTGTACCATTGACCGTTTTCAACAATAGCTGCTGTGCCCGTACCACCGTAGGTACCCTCACCACTTTGTGCAAATGAAGTTGCTGCACTTGTACGGATAACACCGTTGAAAGGACTTTTCATTTCGCTTGAGCCTTCTACCTTATAATCAAAGGAGATGGTATATTCGCCTGCTTCTTTGATGTAAGGAGCAATATTCAACAATCCCGTTGCGTAGTTGTTTGAGGGTACGTTTTTCAAGCACTTGCCGTTAACATCGTCATTTACAAGTGTCAATGAAAGAGCACCGATAGAGCCCCAACCTGCATCAGCAACGGAGGTTGCCCCCTCAAAGGTTGATGCTTTTAAAGGAATGAGGTTTTTGTTTACTGCTTCTGTAAGGTCGTCTTCTTCGCCAAGGTCAAAATCGCCACCCTCGGTCTGTGCCTTCATTGCCTGAACGTATTTTTCAGCAGATTTACCGTAATTGCTAAGTGCCTTTACAATATCGCCAACGGTTGCATCATTATACTTACTTGCAATATAAGCATTTACGTTATACTGAACTGTTGATATAACATTGCCTGCCTTAGTTAATTTAAGGGTGTAAACAGTATCAAAACCTGTTGCCTTAATATCCTCAGTATAAAGAGTATACGTGCCGTCAGTATTCTTTGTTAAAGAATTTTTATCAACAGTTTTATCATTTAAGGTAATTACAACATCATCGGTAAGCACAAGTTTAAAATAAACCTTGTTTACGTTTGCCATGTTAAGACCTAATGATTTTACTTTATTGTTTGCATCATTATTACCTTCAACTTTTCTTACACCGGCAGGTGTTGCAAAGTTTGATTTATATACACTTACCCAAGTTGAAGTATCTGCAAGGGTAGCAGTATTATAATCTCTGTACATTTGTGATTCGCTACCATAAGTAAGCATATCAGCAAGAAGAGTTCTGAATGCTTCTGCCTGAGCAGATGTATAGTTAAGCTCTGCCGCTGTTTTTTGTGCAAGATTCTCGCTGTACGTTTTTACGCTGTAATCATTTTTTTCAGCAATAACGGTATCGTTATAAATGAGTTCAGCATCAATAACGTCAGTCATACACTGTGGGTTAATGCCCGTATATGAAAATTTATACATTTTTTGTGCAGAATCATATTCACCATTTACTGTGGTAATTCTGCCTGAAGATGATGTAAAACGCATTGAAACGTCTTTTGCGTTTGCATTTTCGAAGGTAGCATAATAATCAAGCGTAAGGCTTGAACCAATATTAAGTATTGCACCTTCAATTTCGCCCGTTACTTCGCCCGCAGCAAACACCGCCATAGGTATAGCTGAAAGCACAAGCATCAAAGCAAGAATGAAACTTAAAACCTTTTTCATTATAATCCCCCTATTTTAATATATTACATTATATTTTAACATATTTTTTTAATAATTGCAAGAGTAATATATAAAAACAGCACAAAAAACTAAAAAGCTCCCGAAAAATTCGGGAGCTTTGTTCAACCACAAGGGTGCAAGAAAATTTGCAGTACAAGGCGCGGGCGGGTGAAAACGAGGAAGTTTACACGAACCGTAAATGACGGAGTTTTCATCCCGCACACAACACAGTAATGCAAAGATTTCTTGTGCCCGACTTATTGTGCATATCTTACCACGAACTTGCAAAGTGCAATAAAGCTTGAAAATCAGGCGAATAAGCGGTTAAAGTTGAGGGAGTAAAAAAAGCTCCCGAAAAATTCGGGAGCATATTTTACCTACAAGGGTGCAAGAAAATTTGCAGTGCAAGGCGTGGGCGGGTGAAAACGAGGAAGTTTACACGAACCGTAAATGACGGAGGTTTCATCCCGCACGCAACAACGTAATGCAAAGAATTCTTGTGCCCGACTTATTGTGCATATCTTACCACGAACTCACAAAGTGCAATAAAGCTTGAAAATCAGGCGAATAAGCGGTTAAAGTTGAGGGAGTTTACAAGACGGTAAATGACCGAGACTTTATACCGCTTATGAGCCGCAGTTTCAAGAGTTTATTGTGCTTTGTATACATAAAGTACCATATCGCACGTATCCTTCTCAGGAATATCCCACTGACCATTTTCATCAGCCTTAAAAGTACCCTTTTTAACAGCCTTGCCGGTTACGGGATTAAACCAAAGGAAGTTATAACGAGCACCTGCTTCAAGCTGTTTAAGAATACCGGTGCTTGTGCCTGAATGTTCGGCATTGGGTTTTTGGGCAAGGGATTCATCGGAGAAGTTATAGAAGTAAATAACTGCTTTTGTGTTATCAGCATTTGATGCCATAACAGCATATGCGCCTGTATCTCTTTCAAGATATTCGGTATCATCAAAACGAGGAATAAGGTTGTACCAATCGCCAACTCTGTTTTCAAAGAAGTTACGCATATAAGTTACCTGAATTGAACTTGCAGCCGCTAAAGCGCCCTTCCAATCAGTTTTATGTGCCGCTTTTTCTTCAACGGTTATGGTATCAACACCATCATTTTCTTCACGGTTTGCTTCGTATGAGCCATTATAGTACCAACCGCCCTGAGCGCCATAGCCACAACCTGCCATACCGCTTAAAAGACTCATCCAGCATCTTGCACGTGCGCCGAAATCCTTAGTTTGTACCATCCAATAATAGCTTTCATATCTGATAGCAGGTTTGCCCTGACCGTTTTCCCAGAAATCAATATAGTTATCAACGATTGATTCACCTGTTACCTTGGGGCTACCTTGTGAAGCGTACCATGTGTGCTCCTCAACATCGCGGAAAGCGGAATCAGATGCGTTTGTCATCGAAACACCTTCCATATGTGCGCTTAATGGGTGTGAATATGGATCATACTTGCCGAAATATTCAGCAACGTAACGGTAGGGGTTATTTGCAACGCCCCACGTTTCATGACCGTGGAAGTCTGCTTTCTGTTCCCAGAAGAAGTCATTATCACATTCCTGCGCAAGTGTCCACATTACGGGATATGCTGAATATCTTGCAACCCAATAACGGCAGATTTTTTCAAGATTCTGCTTTGTTTCATCAGCAAGATCATAGAAGGTATAAAGCTGACCTTTTTTGCTGCCATAGCCCATAACGGTTTCGGAATAACCGCCGTTATTTAATATATAGTTTTCCATTGAGCTTGTGAAGAAAAGCGCGGCATTAACGTGGGTAAGGCCGTATGATGCGATAACCTCAAACTTTTTATCATACTGTTTAAGACCTGAAATATCAGCACTTGAAATACCATCAAGGAAGTTAAAGCTTGCGTTGATAGGCTCTGACTGATATACCGTATAGCCTTGTTCAGCACGCGTCTGGGTGATTGTTTTAACCATATCAACAGTTTCGCCACCCAATGCCCAGTGGGTATCACCTAAATAGAAGAAAGGTGTACCATCATCATACATAAAGTACTTTGTGTTTTCCTCAGTTTTAACAAAGCCATGCTTATAAACTTCAAGATTGCCTACGTATTTTTTACATTCGATGGTGCTTTCCTGATTGTGAAGTCCCGTATTTTCAGCATCGGTACAAACTGTTTTATAAGTCCACGTGCCTTCTGATGTGCAAACAAAGCGCACGCGCCATGTGTTGCCGCCATCCCAGAAACCGGGAATGGTATAAGTTACTGTGCCGTTTGTTAAGATAAGGTCAACGTCAACGTCGTTAAAGGGATCATCATACTTTTTATCACTTAAAAGTACAACCTCATTTGCAACCCAAGTCTGTGCCTCGGTTACGGCTGTAGGTTCGCCATCATAGGAAGTTTCAAAAACTTCAACATCATCAAGATATACGGTTTCAATGCCTTCCTGAATTGACTGAAGGCCGAATCTCCATGAGCCCTTTTCTGTGGCAACGTCTTCAGCGGAAACGGTAAATGATGCGGTATAGAGATACCAAGTTTCATCATCAACAACGCCTACGGTACCTGTGCCTGAAAAGTCCTTACCTTCGGAGCAGAAGGAATATTTATCCTTTGCATCAGTACGCACTACGCCTGCAAATGCGTTAGAAGAGCCATCAGAACCAATAACTTTGAACTTGAATCTTAAAGTATAAGTACCTGCGCTTTTGATATAAGGCTTAATATCAATAAATGCTGAATGGAAGCTGGCATCTTTAGAGGCATCCTTTGTATATTTAAGGCCGTTGCCTGAGAAACCATCCTCGGTAATTTCCATTTCAACGGAGTTGCCGATTCTTGTCCATTTAGTGTCTTTCATTGTTTCAGCATCATCAAAATTAGCATCTATCAATGGAAGAAGTGTATTGATTTCGGTTGTGCCACCCTGCTCAATCTGAACACAAGCATTCTGTGTGCTTGAATCCTCTTCTTCTAACTTTAAAGGACGCGGAAGATAAGTAGCAGTTGGCTCTTTTTCGATAATCTCTTCTGTATAATCAGGAAGCTGAGTTTCGCCTTCCTGCCCTGTACTTGAGCCTTGCTGTGTGCCATCATTCGCAGTACCTGTACAGCCTGACAAAAACAAAGCCAAAGCAAGTATCAGTGAAAGAAATTTAATGTTTTTCATTTTGCCCTCTCCTTAAAAATCTGATAATATATTATACCACAAATGCAACTTAAATTGCAACAAAAATATTTTTAATAATATTGCACAAAAAATATAAAACAATAATTATATTGCACAAAAAAGCTCCCGAAAAATTCGGGAGCATAGTTAAACCACAAGGGTGCAAGAAAATTTGCAGTACAAGGCGTGGGCGGGTGAAAACGAGGAAGTTTACACGAACCGTAAATGACGGAGTTTTCATCCCGCACACAACACAGTAATGCAAA
>JAZOMK010000352.1:0-6521 GCA_045653985.1 Clostridia bacterium
TAATATATGGCACACGTTATTTATGATAATTTTTACTTGTCAAACGAGGTGGAAGATCAATATAATTCTCACCTTGATTTACAGCAGTTTTGTACCGTGGATAATTCCCTTGAAGGCGTACCCGGTATGAAAAGAAGAATCAACGTATATTCTGCAACTGATGGTACACAAAAACTTGCAATGGGCGAAGGTAATACTAAGAGCATTGAAGTTTCTTATGAAAATAAGGAGTATGAAATTTTAATGGCTCAGAACAGATTTGAGTATTACGATGAACAGGCAATGATTGACCCTATGCTTGTACCCGTAGGAACAAGGCATATGGGTACTGACCTTTTCAACACTGTTAATGCTGAGGTTTTTGCAGAGTTTAATAAGGCAACCCTTACTTCAACTGCAACAACTTTCGACTTTGCGGCATTCGTTGATGCGCAGGCAAAACTTAACCTTGAAAATTTAGAGGATGTAACGCTTTTCGGCTTCGTTTCTCCTTCTGATATGGCAGGTATCAGAAAGGCACTTAAAGAGGACCTTAAATATGTTGAAGCCTTCTCCAAAAATGGTTACGTTGGTACTGTTGCAGGTATCAATCTTTATACCAAAAAGGATGCTGAAGCCGGCACTATCATAATCGCAACAAAAGAAGCTGTAACACTTTTCAATAAAAAGGGTACTGAGGTTGAACAACCTCCTAGAGATGCTGGCGATGCTAATATCAGAAAGAATACTATTCTTTCAAGAAAGTATTATTTAGCTGCCCTTACTGATGCTACTAAGGTAGTAAAAATGTCTAAGGGCGCTTAAATAAAGGGGGCAGGACAGAATGACGCAGCTTGAACGCTTAAAAATAAGAATCACAGAAAACGTAACTGATGTAGAGCTGGAGGATATATTGGAAAGCGCAAAGGCGGTCATTTTGTCTAGGCGCTTCCCGTTTGGCGAATATCCCCAAGAAATTGAGGATAGATATAAGGACCTACAAATCCGTATAGCCGTTGAAATGTTTTCTAAACGTGGTGCTGAAGGTGAAACGGCGCACAGTGAAAATGGCATAAGCAGAACATATGCAAGTGCCAATGTTTCAGAAGATCTTTTAAAAGAAATAACACCGAAAGCAGGTGTTGTATGAGGGATTTAAAAAGAAATCAACAAACTATTTGGTGTTCACTTTTAAATGTATCAAGTGAGCAGGATGAATGGGGTAACACAAATGATATTAAAGCCTATGGTGAACCCTTCCCAATTAAAATGACACTTTCAGGTAATAAGGGCGAAGCATCTGAACAGGCTTTCGGTATGGCTTTACAGTATGACCGCGAAATGTCAACCCACGATATGAACTGCCCGATAGATGAATATAGCCATCTGTGGCTTGACGGCAAAGATACCGCAGGCACACATAATTATATCGTTAAGGCAGTTAGCAAAACTTTAAATTCAATAAGATATGCCATTGAGAAGGTGAATGTATCGTGAAAACTATAAACGTAAAACTTGACCCCCAAAGCGTTGCAGATGCAATAACTGAACTTAAAGAATATCAAAAAGATGTTGAAAATAAGACAAGGAGACTTGCACAAAGACTAACCGATTTAGGCGCTGAAATTGTAAGAATAAAAATAGTTGGTATGGGTGCATATTATTCAGGGGAATTGCTTTCAGGGGTGGACGGATATTATTCGCCAACACTTAATGCTGGCTTTGTACGGGTTACAAGTGATCACGTCGCGTTTGTTGAATTTGGTACCGGTGTTAAAGGGCAAGCAAGCCCACATAAAAATGGTGAATATTTATCAAAAGCCGCTTGGCAATATGCTACTGGTGCAAAGATATTTACCACAAAAGATGGGCGTGTAGGGTGGATTTATCCAACTAGCGACGGTGGCTTTAGATTTACGGAAGGTATGCAATCAAGATCCTTTATGTATGAAACGGCACTTGAATTACAGAGAGCCTTTCCACGAATTGCAAAGGAGGTGTTTAGCACTTGATAGATAAGGAAAAAGAAATTTTCAACGCAGTGGCAAAAGTTTTACGCGGGAAATTTAAAGAAATTTATGTTATCGGTGCTGAAATGACACCTACGCCGCCAAAGTTCCCTGCTGTATCATTTGTACAAACAAATAATATGGTCCAAAATAATTATTCCACATTTAATAGCCTTGAAAATGTGATTGGGGAGGAATATAAGGCTGAAGTTTTTAGCAACCTGGAAAAAGGTAAGGAAGCACAAACAAAGGAAATAACTGCCGTTATATCCGATTGCTTGGCTGCTTTAGGCTATGAAAGAACGTTCTGCGAAATTGTGCCCAATACGGATTCAACAATTAACCGCAGAATGTCAAGATTTAGAAAAAATAACGTAATTTAATGGAGGTATAAGATGGGCATTGCATTATCTACAGCAGGCGTAACGTTGGGTTACGCTACTGAATCAACGGCAGGGACAAGGCCTACTACGGGCTATACAATTATCCCTGATATAAAAGAGATTCCCGAAATGAACCCTGAACCTGAAACTCTTGAAACTACGACTCTTGCTGAAACAGAGTATAAAACGTATATCGAAGGGCTTAAAGATTTAGGTGGTGCATTAAGCTTTTTGGCAAACTATACTACCGAACTTGAAACAGTTTGGTCAGCATTGGTAACTGCATATAAAACGGCAAAAACTTCGGGTAAATCTATTTGGTTTGAAGTAAAGCATCCGCAATTAACAAAATCTGTTTTCTTTACCGGTCAGCCCTCAGCAATGGGCTTGCCTGCAATGAGTGTAGGTTCTGTGTTAGAAACTAATCTTTTCATCACACCAACAAATGCACCTATATGGGAAACTAAAACAACGGCTTCTGCTGGTTAAAAATTAGGAGGATATACTGATGGCCAAACAATTAAATTTTGAATATAAAAGCAAAGAATATACCCTTGAATTTACGAGGGATTCTATAAAGCAAATGGAAAGAGAGGGTTTTGTGGCAACAGAATTAGCAACAAAACCTATGAATACATTACCTCAACTTTTTGCAGGTGCTTTTAAAGCACACCATAAGTGGGATGTGAAGCAAAAGCAAATTGATGAAATGTTTAGTTTGTTTACTAATAAAAACGCATTACTTGAAAAACTTGCTGAAATGTATCACGAACCTTTTGAGGCACTTATGGATGATGAAAATATTGATGCGGGAAACGCCATAGCGTGGGAGGCGAATTTTTAGAGACAAATCCCACGCCTATAAAAACTCATACTGAGATTTTTGAAGAAAATTTCCCCTTTTATCTTGCCATCGGTATGTCCTATGCGGAGTATTGGGAGGGGGATTCGTCCCTCGCCCGATGCTACCGCAAGGCATATAAAATAAGGCAAGAGGAAATCAATAATAATGCGTGGTTGCAAGGCTTGTACATATACGATGCCGTTTCTACTGCACTACATAATGCTTTAAGGGGAATGGGTAAAAATAAGCCCCCTGCAAAAGACTACGCTAAAAAACCTTATGATTTTAAAAATAGAGAAAAATCCGAAGCAGAAAAGGCAAGGGAGGTTGAAATTGAACAACAGAAAGCCGCTGCTTGGATGGAAAATTTTGTTCGTATAAATCAGAGCCATAGAGCCAAATCAAAATAATATTAGGGAGGGATTCTATGGCTCTTACTATTGACCAATTAAATATTCAAATAGCCGCAGATAGCAAAAATGCGACAAGAGCATTAACTTCCCTTATAAAGAAGTTAGAACAACTAAAAACTGCGTTGAATGGTAGTGCGGTTTCTAATATTACCATTACAAATTCTTTTAATAAAACTACCAACGCCATAACCAAAACTACAAACGCTACTGAAAAACATAATAATACTGTTAAAAGAACCAGTAAATCAACAAAATCATTTACTGATAATCTTGCACAACAAATATCAAAATGGCGAACATTATTAGGTGTTTTTCAATCAGCAGCCAGGGCTATGGGCAGTTGGTTTAAAGAAAGTAATGATTATATCGAAACATTAAACTTATTCAACGTAACTATGGGCGAAGGCGCTGAGGAAGCACGTAAGTACGCTGAAAGTGTATCAAACCTTATGGGTATTGATATTTCTGAGTGGATGCAATACCAGGGTACATTTAAGCAACTTACAAGTGGTTTTGGTGTTGCAAGTGATGCGGCAAATGTAATGTCGCAAAACTTAACACAGTTATCCTACGATATGGCATCATTCTTTAATACTGACGTTGAAACGGCTTTTGATAAATTATCATCTGCTATGTCAGGTCAGGTTAAAGGGTTAAGGGAATTTGGTATTGATACCACTGTTGCATCATTACAAGAATACGCTCTTGCAAAGGGCATTGATACAAAAGTTAGATCAATGACACAGGCTGAAAAGTCTTTACTAAGATATAACTATATTATGGAGAAATCCATAACTATTCAGGGCGATATGGCAAGAACCATAGTAACACCTGCTAACGCATTAAGAATATTAAGTGCCCAATTTACACAGTTAAAACGTGCATTAGGTAATATTATCAGCGTTATTGTTGCAAGATTTATACCATACGTACAAGCTATGGTTCAAATTTTAACTGAAGCTGCAACTGCAATAGCAGAGTTTTTTAACTTTAAAATTCCTGAAATTGACTATTCCGGTCTCGGTGGAAATATGACGGAGAGTTTTGATGACGCTGAAGAATCGGCAGAAGGCGTTTCAGGTTCAATAAAGGAAATCAAAAAGCAGTTAATGGGCTTTGATGAACTTAATATTATAAGCAACCCTGATGCCGATAGTGGCGGTGGTTCCGGTGCCGGTGGCAGTGGTGGTTTAGGCGATATGAAGCCTTTGGAATATAACTTCCTTGAAGGATTAGATACAAGCAATCTTGATGAAATAAAGGAAAAAATATATAAAATTCTTGAAATTGCTAAGTATGTAGGTATCGCTATTATGGGGTGGAAATTAGGCTCTTTCCTTGCAGACCTTGCGTTAGCAAATACGGCAATGGGTGGTTTTGCAAAATTCGCAACTTCAATGGGGATAACGATAGGCGCAACTATCGCCATTACGGGTATTGCGTGGTTTATTGATACAAGCATTGAGGCTTGGCGTGAAGGCTTAGGCGTACCTGAAATGGGTGAACTTCTTGCAAGCGCAGGATTTACTACAGTAGGTGCTGGACTTTTAGGTGGCTCATTAGGTAAAGCAATGGGCAAATCCTTTGGTTCTTCTATGAAAGTAGGTGCAGGAATTTCTTTAACTGTTACCGGTATAGGCGAATTAGTTGTTGGTATTAAGGATTTAATAACAAATGGTCCTACACTATCAAATATGCTTACTATACTTGCAGGGCTTATATCCACTGTAGCCGGTGCTTGCTTAGTTTTAAATGGCGCATTAGGTATAACCTGGAAAACAAGTTTACCTATTGTTGGTGGAATAGCCTTAATAGTAACGGGCTTAGGCGCTATTGCTTACGGAATAATTGATTTAATAAATAATGGTCCTAACTTAACAAACGTATTAACAATTTTAGGTGGTGCGTTTGCCGTATTAGTAGGTGTTTGTTTAGCATTTAATACGGCATTACTTGCAAACCCAATAACCTGGGTAATAGCAGGAATTATGGCGTTAATAGCAGCCATAGTATTATGTATCACATATTGGGAAGAAATTATCACCTGGGTTGGCAAGGCTTGGGACGGCGTTGTTGCAGTATGGCAAGTTGCTGCTAATTGGTTTAATGATAATGTAATTACACCTATAGTAGACTTCTTCCGTGGGCTTTTTGAAACTGTTGCAGGCTTTTTCGTAAGTCTATGGGAAGGCATTGTTGCAGTATGGCAAGTTGTTGCAAAATGGTTTTATGATTATGTAATTTCACCTGTAGCAAACTTCTTTGTGGGGTTATGGAATGGTATTTCAAGTGGTGCGGTAGCACTTTGGACCGGCATTAAAAGTGTATTTTCAACTGTTGCAAAATGGTTTTATGATTATGTAATTAAACCCGTAGCAGACTTCTTCGTAGGTTTATGGGATGGCTTTAAAAATGGTGGAGTAGCTGCTTGGGAGGGTATAAAAAGCGTTTTCTCAGCCGTTGGTACTTTCTTTAAAGATGTTTTTTCAGCAGCTTGGAAAGGTATAGTTAGTGTTTTCTCAACTGCCGGTGAAATTTTCGTTAATATAAAAGACGGTATCGTTTCAGTTTTTAAAACTCTTATGAATGGATTTATTGAGGGGTTGAACTGGGTAATCGCATTACCTTTTAAGGGTTTAAACGGAATCCTTGAAACTATTCATAATATTTCAATAGTAGGTGCAAAGCCTTTCTCTTGGCTAACCTGGCGTGCCCCTGTCCCACAAATTCCAAAACTTGCTGAAGGTGGTATCGTTAATGAAGGGCAGATGTTTATAGCAAGAGAAGCGGGTCCTGAATTAGTTGGTTCTATCGGTAAAAAAACTGCGGTTGCTAATAATGACCAGATTATTTCCGGTATCGAAAGCGGTGTATATCGTGCAATGATGGCTGC
>JAZOMK010000353.1:0-3955 GCA_045653985.1 Clostridia bacterium
GTGTAGAGGAGAAGAAATAATGAGGGAACCGTTATCGGAAGAAAAATTATCCAAAATATTTAAAACGAGTTCAAAAAATTCTGAAAGACTAATTAAACGAGAAGATAAAAATCATGAGTTTAAAGAGTCGTATAACTCTGCGAATATGTCAACATATTTTAAGACAATGGCCGCTTTTGCAAATAATGACGGTGGATATATTATATTTGGCATTACTGATAATCCGAGAATTTTAAAAGGACTTGATGATAAATCTTATAAACAGTTCGATGAACTTCCTATAGAAAAGTTCACGCAACAACTTAACGAACATTTTGCTCCAAGTATTGAGTGGACAACTTGTATATATCGTTACAAAGATAAATATTTTGGAATAATTTATGTGCATGAAGCTAAAAACAAACCCGTAATTTGTAAGAAAGCAAAAGATTCAAGTAATAATAAATACGCTTTGAAGGAATCAGATATTTATTATAGATATTCTGGCAGGTCCGAACGTATTAAATATCCTGAATTGCATCGGCTTATTGAAGAGAAAAGAAAACTTGAAGAAAAACAATGGTTGCAATTCATAATGCGTGCTGCTAAAATCGGAGTAGAAAACGCGAGCATTTTAGATTTGAACAAAGGTGAGATTAGCGAAGGTGGCAACAAAATAGTTTTAAGTGAAGATTTATTGCAAAAAGTTCGTTTTATAAAGGAAGGTTATTTTGTTGAAAAGTATGGTGCTCCAACATTACGTTTTATCGGTGATATTCAAACTATTGAAACGGGAAAAGTAGTTTATCAAAAAGCTCGTAAGGAAATCCGTGCTATTGAGCAAACGGATATAATTGAAACATTTTTAAATGACGAACAAGTTGAAAACCCCATTGATTATATAAAAAGAATTTGTTCCTCTACCACGGGTAATCTTCCTGTTTATTATTATATTAACATTGCTAATATAACACGAGAAGCTGTATTAAAAATTATTGAGAATACTACGGCGAGAGGTACAGCAAAGAAAACTTTATCTGGCAAATTACAAGCATTTACTCCTATTGAAACAAAAATATTTTCAGAAAACGAAAACGAAAGTGTTCGTTTTCGTAAAACATATTGCGAGCAGTGGGCTCAGGGGTCAATTGAAAAAATAGAAGATTCTGATAAATTAAAACATTGCTTAGTTGCATTAACATATGTTGAACCTCAAATAATCAAAAAACGCATTTTATTTATAAAACAAAAGTTACTTGAATTTTATAAACAATATTATGAGACATCAAATTCCACAATTGCCTCACATTTTCGTAACACGATTTGTTATATTGACAGTGTAATGTACTTTAATTAAAAAATAGAAAGAATGTAATATACCAATCGTGTTAATTATAGAAAGAGAAATGTGTTTTGCTTTATGTTAATGAACTCCCTTGACTTTTGCCCCCCTCTATACTATACTACTCACAATAAAATTTTTGCACCAAAAAACCGCAAAAACGTGCAATCTTTGGAAAAATTGAAAAATCGTGAAAACCCTGTCATAGCAAGGGATTTGGTGCTGTTGTTTGAATAGATAAACAAAGGTGAAGCACTTATGTCCTTGCAAACCGATTGTATGAAAGGTTATGCAAAGGGATAAATAAATAAAAAGATATGGGCGTGGCTCATATCTTTTTTTGGTTATTCACCTTTTAATTTTTTTAAAATATATTGGTAGTTATTTGCTTTGTGAGGAAGGGTGCAGGCGGAACAATCCTTTATGCCGTTTTTTGTGAAGGTAAAATTACCGCCGCAATCTGTAAAGTTATATAAGGGGCAATAGCAAAAGAGACAATTAAAATCCTCATTATTTTCAACTTTATGACAAGGAAATTTATCACATTCTAAATTCCTGAAAAAAGAACAACTGTTTTTCATATTATTCAACCAATCCGTATTTGACTTTTATTCTGTCCATTTTTTCGAGCATAGGTTCAGCGGCAATCATAATAAAAAGCGCTGTGCCGAAACCGTGCACCAAATCCATGGGCAAGCCCGTAATGTAATAGGCAAAGAGAGTTTGTAAATTTATACTTTCAGGTGAAATCATAAATGCAGCGGCGGGATTCATAATACCACCGTAGATAATAATGGCAGAAAATGCACCGAATATCGCAAGTGAAATGCGTGTTCTTCTGAGCCAGCCTTTTTTAAATAATACACCTGCCAAAAATCCGATAATACCCATTGCAAACATTTGCCAAGGCGTCCAGGGACCTTGTGAGAAAAGCATATTTGAAGTAAGCATTGTAACTGCGCCAACTAAAAATCCTGCTTCGCCACCAAAAGCAACACCTGCAATAATGGTAAGAGCCAATACGGGTTTGAACTGCGGTAGCATAAAGAATAAACTTCTGCCCGCTATGCCGATAGCACAGAGAACTGCAATGGTAACAAGCTCACGAGGTCTAGGTTTTCTGCCCTCAAAAACAAGCACGAAGGGCAGCATACATTCTAAAAGTATTAAAAGCGCTACGATATTATATTGTCTATCATCAAGATAAAAGATTCCTGCAAAAATGGTTAAAGGAATCAACAATAAAATACTAACGGTTGCCGATATGGTGCGCTTGCTTAAATTCCGTTTTTCCTTTGGCGTTTGTGTAACAAGTGGGGGCTCGCTTCTTCTGCCGATAGCAAGCAAGAATACACCCAACGCCACAAACAGAATAACGTATAAATATAACTGATTGATGCCCGTCCGGCTTATGCCCGAAGCATTAACGATATCAGATAAATCAGTAATGCCCGTTGCATAAAGGAATACTGAAATTGCAACTAACGCAGAAATACAAGCAACTATCTTTCGCCACAATTTTAAAGGTTGTGGCTTAAAGTTTACGCTTCGTGGTGTAGGATTAGGCAACGGAAGAACTTCTCTGTTACTTTCCTTTTTTGTTACCGTTCCGCCACAGCAAGCAATAACATCTTCAACCGTTACGGCATCAGGAATCAAGTGCCTTGCCATACGGTTTGCAGGCGTTGTATAAAAACTGTTGCCTGAAAAGAATTCTCTTGGCGTTCCTTCTGCAACAATATTACCGTCAAAAAACATACCGCATTTATGGGCGTATTCGGCGCAGAAAGGTACGTCGTGGCTTACCATTAAAATAGTAACACCTTGCTTTAATAATTTATCAATTATATCAGCAAAGGCAACCTTAAATTCAGCATCAAAGCCCTTCGTTGGCTCATCAAGAAGCAATATATCAGGTGCAGTCAAAAGCACTTTGGCAAGGGCGGTGCGCTGTTGCTCACCACCTGAAATATCGTAGGGGTGGTGGTCAAGGAAATCAGAAAGTCCGCAAAGTGCAACAACGCGCGCAACCTGATTTTCTTTTTCTTCTTTTGAAATTTTTACGTTGCGTAAAGCCTCAAATAAATCTTCACGCACCGTTCTTTTTACAAAAAGCGCTTGGGGATTTTGTGGTAACAAGCCAACTTTACCCTTTGTGGTTACCGTGCCACGATAGGCAGACTTTAAGCCTGCAATTACTTTAAGTGAAGTAGTTTTGCCTGCACCGTTGCCGCCAAGGATAGCATAAAATTCGCCTTTACGTAAGGTTAAAGAAAAGCCTTTTACAATGTCAGGTAGATTTTTTTCGTATCTGAACCAAAGTTCATCACATTTTAAAGTAATATCATCGCTGTAAACGGGAGTTTGTTCTTTTTTTAGAGGTAAAATTTCTTTTTCATTATTTCTTAAAGTTAAAAAATCGCTACCGTCACGTACGGTAAGTGGGCAATGAAGTTTTGTTTCTATGTTTGCCCAAACACGCATGGCAGTAGGCATGGCAAGGAACATTCCACTATCTTTATTTTTAAGATGCATACCAACATTTTTGGGCGTGTCATCGCAGATAATCTTGCCTTTTTCCATTACGATAACTCTTGTAGCAAAGGGAAAGGCTTCTTCCAAACGATGTTCGGT
>JAZOMK010000354.1:0-3302 GCA_045653985.1 Clostridia bacterium
CATTTCATCGGAAAGATTCCTTGAAGTATTAAAAACTTTTCGACTGCTTGAATGGCTGGCGATAATGGGTTTTTCGGTAATTTTCATAATATCCCAAAAACCTTCATCACTTAAATGGCTTACGTCAATAAGCATACCTAAACGTTGCGCCTCTTTTACGTATTTTTTGCCTAAATCTGTTAAGCCTACGTCACTTCCGTGATAACCTGCAAGGGGGTTGATTTCATTCCAACCTAAGGTGGAAATGCGGAACCCTTCCTTTTTATATAGATTTTCAAGTTTATCAGGGTCAAAATTAAAGCCTGCCGTACCTTCAATGGTCAAAATGGCTGACATTAAGCCGTTTTTATAATTATTTTCAACGTCCTCTGCCGAAAATGCCTGACGGATAATATCCTTGTTTTTCTCAAATTGAATTTTTAAAGCGGCAAGTTTTAATTCAAAAGGATTTCTGCCGTCTTTCATTGCACCTTGCCAACAAAAACAGGCAAAGCATTGGGCGTATCCGTCAAGAGTTTTTGCACGCATTAAATCAACGTGCGCATTATTTTCCCTTAACTCACAACACGGAATACCCCCTAGACCTATTATGGGGTTTGAGGTGTCGCAATGCAGATCAAAAACAGGAAATTTCATATATTAGCCTCCGTTTACATCGATGATTTCGTTTGCAAGGGATAACAGTTCATTTTTAACGTTGTCGGGAGCAATTACTTGAACTTTTTTGCCAAACTGCATAAGCCAGGATAAAAATACGGGGCTTACTGCAACTTCAACAATAACTTCAAAATACTCGCCATCGGGGGTGATGATAATATTTCTGCCGAAACGGTCGATAAACACACCGATAAGTGATTTATGGCAACGCAGTTTTACCTTTTTAGTTTCACCGCCAAACATACCGAACATTTTTCTTGAATAGTTTGCCGTATCAAAGCGATTGGTGGTATCTCTGCCCTCTCTTGTTTCTTCGGAAAGCACGATATCCGTCATTTTATCAACGCGGAAATGCTTTATGATATCCGTTTCATTATCATGGGCAAGCAGATAATAATTTTCATCATCCCACGTAAGCGCCCAGGGACTTACCTGATAATATCCGCCGTCTTTTCTGAAATGGCGGGACTTATTTATATCCCATTCAAAATACTTAAAGCGAATTTTTTTATTTTTTGCCATTGCGCTTTGAATAATATCAACGTTTATATAAACGCTTTCGTTCATGGTTTTTATTCTTTCGCGCATAATTACCGAATGTTGCAACTCTTTTGCATTATTTTTGCTTGTAAGACCTTCAAGTTTTTTAATAAGCTCGGCACTTTTTGTTTCGGTAATGAATTTTGATGCTTGTACGGCATCAACAAGCAATTTTAATTCGGCAAGCTCAAAGGTTCTTGAAACAAGGTGATAGCCTTTATTACGGATAAGCTCAATATCCATACCTAAATCCTGCAGGGCATAAATATCCTCATAAATGCTTTTACGCTCAGCCTTAATATTGCGTTTTTCTAAGTGAGAGATTATTTGTTCCATAGAAATAAAGGTATCTTTATCCGTATACTCTTCAAAGATTTCTTTTAAATACATCAGTTTTAATTTCTGGTTAAAAGATTTTGCCATAATAACCTCCTAATAACGTGTAAAATTATACTACACATTGCTTATTTTTGCAAGAATTATATAAAAAAGGCAAGAATAACAATAAAGTTTTTTGCGGTAAATCTTGACATTTGCGCCCTTAGAATATATAATTTATGTATAAATAAATTATAAGGAGAAGTTTTCAAAATGAACGCTGTTTTAACTGAAATTTCAAAACTCGGCATCGTTCCCGTTGTTGCACTTGATGATGCAAAGGACGCACGTCCCCTTGCAAAAGCACTTTGTGCAGGCGGTCTTCCCGTTGCTGAAGTTACATTCCGTACCGCTGCTGCTGAGGAAGCAATCCGCATTATGGCAAGTGAGTTCCCCGATATGCTTATCGGTGCAGGAACCGTACTTACTTGCGAGCAGGTAGATAAGGCTGTAAACGCAGGCGCAAAATTTATCGTAAGCCCCGGTCTTAACCCTACGGTTGTAAAATACTGTGTTGATAAGGGCATCCCCGTAACACCCGGCTGCTCATCACCCAGCGATATTGAGCGCGCACTTGAATTAGGTCTTGAAGTTGTTAAGTTCTTCCCTGCTGAAGCTGCAGGCGGCTTGAAAATGATTAAGGCAATGAGCGCACCTTACGGCAAGGTTAAGTTTATGCCTACAGGCGGTATCAATGCTGCTAACTTAAAGGATTATCTTGATTTTAATAAGATTATCGCTTGCGGTGGTAGCTGGATGGTTGATAAGGCAATGATCAAAGCAGGTGAGTTTGATAAAATCGAAGAGCTTACCCGCACCGCAGTTACTGAAATGCTTGGTTTTGATCTTGCACACGTTGGCATCAACCTTACTTCAGGTGATGAAGCGCTTAGCCTTGCAGATGCTTTCAACAATTTCTTCGGTTTTGCCGCTAAAGATGGCAACTCCAGCGTTTTCTCAGGCGGAGTTATTGAGCTTATGAAAGAGCCTTACTTAGGCAAGAACGGACATATCGCAATTCAGACAAACTATATTGAGCGTGCAGTTTACCATCTTGAAAAGCGTGGCGTTCAGTTTGATGAAAATACAAAGAAATATGATAAAGACGGCAAGTTTGTTGCTATTTACCTTAAAGGTGAGTTTGGCGGATTTGCACTTCATCTTGTACAGAAAAAATAATTAAAGGAGAAATAAAAATGAGAGTAATTACATTTGGTGAAATTATGCTTCGCCTTGCACCGGAAGGATATTATCGCTTCGTGCAGGCAGAAAAATACGGCGCTACCTATGGCGGTGGTGAAGCAAACGTTGCAGTATCACTTGCAAACTTCGGTATTGATGCCGCTTTCGTTACAAAGCTTCCTAAGCACGAAATCGGTCAGGCAGGTGTTAATGCAGTAAGAAAATTTGGTGTTGATACTTCTTTAATTACCCGCGGTGGTGATAGAGTTGGTATCTACTTCCTTGAAAAGGGCGCAAGCCAGAGACCTTCAAAGGTTATCTATGACCGCGCAGGTTCATCAATCGCAACTGCAACTAAGGAAGATTTTGATTGGGATAAGATTTTTGAAAACGTTGATTGGTTCCATTTTACAGGTATCACACCCGCTTTAGGTGATAACGTTGCCGAAATCTGCCTTGAAGCTTGCAAAAAGGCAAAGGAAAAGAACATCACAATCTCCTGCGACCTTAACTATCGTAAAAAGTTATGGACAAAGGAAAAGGCC
>JAZOMK010000355.1:0-1923 GCA_045653985.1 Clostridia bacterium
TATTTTTTAAGCAACTAAAACGATTAAAATTGAAACAAAATAAAGGAAAAGCCCTATTGCACTTGTAACGATACCTGAAGTGCTTATACCGTTTATATAGCCTTTATTTCTGCCTGAACCTGCAAGGGAAACGCCAAGTATTGAAAGCACCGAGAAAACAATAAATACTATGGCGGAAGATTCAATATTACGCAAATTGGTATCGGCAATGGCTATTGCCATGAAAAAACAATATACGGCATAAACCAAGCCGATAATGCCTAAAACCATACCTGCAATACCTAAACCGCGACCGGGTACAGGTGGCTTTGCAACGTAAAGAATTTGTTGCTGTTGCTGATACTGTGGCTGATAGGGTTGTTGCTGTTGTTGGTTCATTGGTGAGCCGCAGAATTGGCAAAATGCGCTGTTTTCGCTGATTTGAGTTCCACATTTTGGACAAAACATAATAAAAAACCTCTTTCGTATACAATAATTTACAAATATTATAATTCAGTAAAAGGCAAAAGTCAATAAAAAAAGCGATAGAAAAAACTATCGCTTTAAAAGATTAAATAGTTGCAATAATAATGAAAGCAATAAAGCTTAATACAGTACCGATGATACCTAATACAATACCTGATGCGGTAATGCCATTTCTAAAACCTTTACTTCTGCTTGCACTTGCAAATGAAATACCAAAGATAGGAGTAATGAGTTTTGAAATATAGTTGAGCCATGTGCTTGTGGCAGGATCAAATTCTATGCTGTAGCTTTCGTAAAGATCATAAGTATCAATAGCATCGAATAAGAAAATTATAGCGGAAATCAAACCCATAAGAGCTAAAGCAAGACCAACTGCCCCTAATGCAACACCAATCTGCTGAGGTGTGCCGTAAGTGGGAGTTGCAGGTTTTTGATACTGGAACTGTGGAGCCTGATTAAATTGGGGCTGGGGTGGTGCAAACTGAGGTTCAGGCTGCTTTTGAGGCTGAGGTGCAGCTTGTGAAGCGCCACAAACGGGGCAGAATTTAGCATCGTCTTTAATGTTTGAGCCACATTTAATACAGAACATAATAAAAAATCCTCTTTTCTAAAATTTTATATATAAGAAAAACATCAATACTTCGATATTTTTACTTAATATCAACGGAAAGTGTAACGCCTTTCATTGTGCAGGTTTCCTGGTTATCAGAAAAATCAAAGGTAACGTTTACACCGTTGTGATTTTCAAAGCCATAACAAAGGGAAATGGTGCGGGAAACAAATTCACCGCTACCGTTACGTACGTCGGTATATGAAATTGAATCGGGAAGACCGAACTTCTTTATAACGTCAGTATGGGTGGTATCGTAGGTGATGCCCTCGTAATCAAAGGTTATATTTGAATAATATTCACTGCCGGTGCTGTTGCTAATTGAAAACTTATAAATGTTACAATCGCTAACATCGGTCATTACATCATTAACGTTTTGCGCTAAAATGTACATACGATTTTCACCGGATCTGATAACTGTTTGGTGGAAATAATCCTTTCTTAATTTAAGTGAAGGCACGTCGTCCATAGTCCAGCCTGCAGCTTCAAGGGTAGATACCTTTACGTTGCCTACGTTATAATTAACACCGCCGATTGTTATGGTTGTGGGGAAAGCATAGTCGGTAGGCTCTTTCCCTGTTAATTTATAATAGGTGATTGTTGAATGGTAGCCGTTGGGGTGATTTTTTGCATCAAAATCATCCTCGGTATACAAGCTTTCATCATAGAAAGGTGTAATAAATGAGCTTGCGCCGCCAACTGTACCAACGGTGTCGGGATTCTTGTTGGTATCTACGGAAAGGGAAACGTCATCGGTGTTTTCAGTAACCTCATCCTCGCTTGAAGCTGTTTTATCGGATGCTTCATCGCCGCAAGCGGTAAAAGAAAACAGTAATACTATAGTCATA
>JAZOMK010000356.1:0-2955 GCA_045653985.1 Clostridia bacterium
GAGGGAATTTGTTGTATAAAAGTTTTGGGTGCAGGCTGCAAGTCTTGCCACGAACAGTATGAGAACGCAAAAGATGCCGTTAAAAATCTCGGCATTGAAATTGAGGTAGAATACATCACCGATATGCAAAAGGTCATGGAATACGGCGTGATGAGCTTGCCTGCTATCGTAGTGAATGAAAAGGTAGTGTCTATGGGCAAGGTGTTAAAGACAGCTGATGTAGAAAAGCTCTTGCACAGCGCTGGAGTTTGATATGAAGAAGAAAGTAGCTTTTATCTGCGTTCACAATTCTTGTCGTAGTCAGATTGCCGAAGCGCTCGGAAATCATCTGCGTGGAGATGATTTTGACTTTTACTCAGCAGGTACAGAAACAAAACTACAGATCAACCAAGATGCCGTTAGGTTAATGAAGAAACTCTATGGCATTGATATGGAGCAGACACAGTACAGCAAGACCTTTGATAAAATTCCCGAACCAGATGTTGCGATCTCCATGGGGTGCGATGTAGGATGTCCTTTCATCGGTAGAGCATTTGATGATAATTGGGGTTTAGCTGATCCAACCGGACAAAGTGACGAAATGTTTACAGAGGTTATTAAGCGTATTGAGGAAAACATTCTAAAGCTGTAATACATTCAAAATCACAAATGAAAATAGAAAATTTTCAAAAATTAATGGGTCCTACTTGACCACAAGCAGAAGGCTTTATTTTAGGTACGGGTGCTAAAATGTTTGCAATCGCAGGACCTGTTATCGTCTACGGCACAGTTGCGAGCGTTGCATACGGTGTTATTTATTGGGTTACAACATTATTTTAAATTTAGGGCGGGATGGTTTACTCCCGCCTATATAAATATACTTGCCATTTCAATATAAAAAAAGTATCGGTCAAGCCTTTTTATTAAAGTTGTTCACAAAAACTTATAAATTTCGGTGTCCACCATTCGCTATAACCTTTAAGGTAAGGATGGACGGGGTCGCACATATATTCTTTGTACTTTTGCTCATCTATATTTAACATTTCTTCATCGTTATATAAGTCAAGAATGTTAAAGGCATATTCCTTTTGTAAATTGTATAAAAGTTTTATCATATCAACGTATTTTTCATTTTCAAAATACGTTCCGGTATAAAAAACTATAGGACAATTAAAGGTGGCGTTAACGTATTCAATAATAAAACGAAT
Organism: Clostridia bacterium; assembly: GCA_045653985.1. Lineage (GTDB taxonomy): Bacteria > Bacillota > Clostridia > Christensenellales > QALW01 > UMGS1322. The sequence continues at coordinate 1,188 of JAZOMK010000356.1, forward strand.
TGCTTTTTCAACGTCATTGATATCAACATTGCGGTTTTTAGAAGCGTCATTGGTCGATAACTGACATATAAATAAATCAGGACGAATGTTTTTATCAACTCGTTTAAGCCTTGCAACGTATGAGATATCGTCAATATCGGCAAGGGTTGTGCCTGAAACGGCTTCTTTAATACTGATTATTCCGCACTTTTCTGCCATTAAATCGGCAAAAGAAACTCCGCCAGAGGTAGCACCATAGGTTACTGATGAGCCTAAAAATAAAACAGTTTTTCCTTTTAACTGCATAAAACATCACCTCGCAACAATTATATCATAACGGTTTTTGCGTGTAAAGTTTTTTCAGTTAAGATAGGGGGAATTCCAAAGATTTAGAGTCTGCCCTAAGCCCAACTTCAAGGCATTTTGATAAACATCATAGGACCAGCCAACGTCCCAAACGGGGAGACCGCCCGTAACAAAACAGATGCGCTCGTCATCAGATTCGCGACTATTTCTTGTTTTATTGATTACGTCGCCTAAACTTGTGGCGGCTGTGATAGGGGGCAGCTTGCCTTCATACATCAGGCGGTAAATCTGTACACCAATGCCGTTAATAAATCTTTCGTTTTCAGGCAATAATAAATGCTCGTCATAATAAACTTCGTGCATGGGTGCGTGATCCCATATGATTTTTGCGGAAAGATAAAACTCATTTTCAATATTGCAACGCCCTGTAAAAATAATTAAACTGCCTTTTTTAAGCCAACTGTCTTGTATATGGATAGGCTTTAATGAGGATGCGGCAACGCTGATAATATCACCTGCTTTTACGGCTTCTTCAAGGCATGTGGTGGCACGTGCTTTTAAATTGAACTTTTCGGAAACTTCCTTTGCAAAACTTTCTGCTTTCTTGTTGCGTTGATGCTAATGGCATTAAAAACTCAGCATTAGCGCCTATTTGTTTAACTGATTATTTGTGTAATTCCATCGCAATGGAAAATGGCGAAGAAACTTTAAAAAGGATGAAACAATCGGAAGAATTATTTATTAAAAGCGATATCATAGAAAACTAAAAGGCTTGACCAAATTGGTCAAGCCTTTTCTGATATCAAAATTGCATTTTTCTGTTTGTTCGCGGTGCGGAGAACGTATTGGAATCCGATAATTACAACTATCAGCACAAAACTGAAGAACCAGAAACAAAAACGGTAATCTCCCGTAAGCTTGCGGAGCAATTCGCCTATTGGTGAGCCTAAGCAAAGCCCAAGAGAGTTCATAGCCATAAATATGCCCAAAACTTTGTTGTATGATGCTGAGCCAAATAAATCATTTGTCATTAAAGGAATCATAACTGTTTCCAAAGGCAGGGCGATGCTTGATAATACTGTGGCTGTCATTGCAAAAACAAGACCTATGGTGGAATTGGTAAGTACGCCCTTTAAAATAAAGGTAGCAAGGGCGGCAATTTGGCAAGAAAGCAATGCTACACGTAAACCCCATTTATCGTACGTTGCGCCAACTAACATTTTAGAAAACGTAAGTACAAGGGATGATACCGTTGCGGTAGAAGCAATAAATGCAGGGGATATTTCAAGGTCGGTCATATATACAATAGTGATGCTTCCAATGCTTTGAAGGCTTATGCCTGTAAGTAAAATCAATATAGCGGCAATATAAAAATATGATGATTTCTTTACAACTTTATAATCAATACCCGTCCATAAAGCACTTTTTTTCGGTGCCTTTTTTGGTTTGCCGTCAACTATAGGGGCGTCGTTGGGGTTATCAC
>JAZOMK010000357.1:0-2041 GCA_045653985.1 Clostridia bacterium
CCACGATTAACCTTCGCGCCGCGTCGGCACAAGCTGCGATTTACGCTTTCCACTTAAAAAAGTGGAAAGCTTTTTTTCTTCGCTGTGCCTCCTTTTCCCCAAAATGCAATACTGCATTTCGGGGACCCCCATTGTTCCTTCACGATTAACCTTCGCGCCCCTGATTTTTAAGTTTTTTGCGTCCTGCAAGTTCGTGGTAGGATAGCAAAAAATCTTAAAATAGTATACACTCAATTTAAGCTTTCCACCAAAAAGTGGGAAGCTTTTATTTTCGGAAAAATTCCGAAACAAACTATATTGCAATATAAAAAACAATGTGGTAAAATATTTAAAAATATTGTGGTTGGAGATTTTTTATGGAAAATAAAATTACCATTGATTTTAATAATATAAAAGGACAATTCAAACCTATGCACGGCGTAGGGCAACCACCTATGACGGGACTTTCAAATTCGCTGTTTCACTATCTTACAAGGGCAGGTATACCATATTCGCGCCTTCATGACGTAAGCGGCTGGATGGGGCAAGGGTTGTACGTTGATATACCCAACTTGTTCCCTGATTTTGATGCTGATGAAAACGATCCTGCGTCCTATGATTTTGCTTATACCGATAAAATAATAGAAGGGCTTGTAAATGCAGGTTGTGAGCCATATTTCCGCTTAGGTGTTACCATTGAGAACGGACATCTTGTAAAGGCACACAGAATTTTTCCGCCTAAGGATTTTGAGAAATGGGCAAGAATCTGTGAGCACGTTATCCGCCACTATAACGAAGGCTGGGCAGATGGCTTTAATTTTAACATAATTTATTGGGAAATCTGGAACGAGCCTGACGATTGCTATAAGCCACATACTGCGGCAATGTGGAAAGGTACGCCTGAAGAATTTTTCCGCCTTTACTCAGTTACGGCAATCCACCTTAAAAAATGCTTTGGCGATAAAATTAAGGTAGGCGGTTATGGTAATTGTGGACTTTATGAGTTCTTTAATGATGCTGACCTTGACGGTAAAAATCTTGATAATGAAATTCTTTATCAGTTTGTTCTTGATTTTATGCACAAGTTTTTTAAGTATCAGCAGGAAACAGGCGCGCCCATTGACTTCTATTCATGGCACGTTTACGATAATTGCCACGAAACAACAAAGAAAGATTTTAAAATCATAGCAAAACACGCAGATTATATGCGTAAAATTCTTGATAAATACGGTTACACCAATACTGAACATCACCTTAACGAGTGGAATCTTTTTACCGTTAAAAATCAGCGCGACAGCAAAATAGCATCAGCAAAAAGTTTAGGATTTATGCTTATGATGCAGGATACCTCTACTGACGTTATGTGTTTTTATGATGCAGGTATCGGGCATAGCCCATACCGCGCGTTGCTCAGTCCTGAAACAGGCACGCCTTACCGCAACTATTATGCTTTTTGTATGTTTAATTCCCTTTATAAAATTAAAAATCAGGTTGAAAGCACGTCAAGCAACGAAAACGTTTTTGTGCAGGCAGGCTGCGATAATAAAAAGGCGGTTATCGTTATTTCAAACACCAATGAAGACGACGTAAAATTAACCCTACAGCTTGATAATTTTAAGTATACTGATATGGAGGTTTTGCGTATTGATGATGAAAATCGCTATACCTTAACCTGCGAAAATATCGTTAACGAAATCACCATTCCTGCTATGGGATGCGTTGAAATTAAGCTTTATTGTTTAGAATAAACAATTACTTTTGAGGTAGAAACACCATCTACCTCAAAATTTTTAAGGTAAAATTCAAGTGTGGCTTGAATTTTGGAGGATAAAATTCCATGCTTTTAGAATTGACTTTTACTTTGCTAACATATAAAATTAAAGTATAAAAGGAGTGAGTTTTTATGAATATTCTTATTAAAAACGGTAACGTATTAAAAAGCGATTGCAGTGGTTTTGTTAAAAAAGACCTTTATATTAAAGACGGCAAAATCAGCGATAATTGTAATGTTGATAAGGTGATTGATGCTGAAAATCTTTTTGTTATACCTGGGTTTATTGAT
>JAZOMK010000358.1:0-4828 GCA_045653985.1 Clostridia bacterium
CGGTGCTGACTGTTGCAAAGAAGAAACAAAAGAGTTTTATTCGATGATTGTTAATAATGCTGATTATATCAAGGCGGTATTTGCCGCGCACGAGCATTGCGAGCTTTATTTTGAAATAAAAGCAAAAACTTCTGAGGGCAAGGATGCGATAATTCCTCAGTACGTAAAAACTGCCTCTGCCTACTGTAATGGTATGATAATGCGTATATTTATAAGATAAACTTGCGGAAAAATTTAATAAAAATAAGGAGAAAACTATGAGGATACTCAAAAAAATAATGATTTCTATATTGGTTGTATCGATGCTTTGTTGTACTGCTTGCGACAAATCAGAAACACCGTCAGGTACGGGTGTTGTAACTGACCCTACAACTGCTGATTACGTTGTTGAAGTGTGGAATGTATTTCAGGTTTCTTTTAAATCAACAAAAACTTATATCGATGAAAATTCTCAGCCGCAACAATTTTACGTTATGATGGACGTTGAATTTACAAACCGCGAAACAGGTACAAAACTTTTAATTCCTACATATTGGAATGGCGGCAACATCTTTGGTGCGCGTTTTGCACCTACTGAAACGGGTGTATGGGATGCAAGAACGATTTGTACAACCGATGATTCGTTGAACGATATTACATTTACTGTAGGTGCTACAGCGTATACAGGTGACCTTGATATTTATAAACACGGCTTTGTAAAAACTGAATCAGGCAAAAAGCATTTCGTGTATAATGATGGTACACCTTTCTTCTACCTTGGTGATACCCATTGGTCAATGCTTTCAGAGGAATTTGATTCAGCAGGCGACCATGCAGGCGATATTCAGACGGATTCTCATTTTAAATATATTGTTGATAAACGTGTCGAACAAGGCTTTACCGTATATCAGAGCCAGCCATTAGGTGCATCATTTGACCTTACTGACGGTAAAGTTAATGAAAGAGATATCAAAGGTCTCAGGGAAGCGGACAAGTATTTCAAGTATATTGCGGAAAAGGGATTGGTGCACACAAACTCGCAATTCTTCTTTACAACGTATCTTACAAAGTCCTTGGCGAAGAAAACCGACTATCTTGAAGCACTTGCTCGCCATTGGGTTGCGCGTTATGGTGCGTATCCCGTTATGTGGACTTTATCACAGGAATGTGATAATGATTTTTATTATGGCAGAGAAGGCGGCTCTAACAAGCAATTCAGTTATGAAGACAACCCGTGGGTAAAGGTTGCGGAATATATCAATAAATATGACGCATATAATCATCCTTTAACGGGACATCAGGAAGGTGCAGATTCAACTGCTGTTACGGGCGAAGGTTGTACGGCTGAGCATAGCAATAACAACGGTATGTCCTTATTCCTTGACCCTGCTGTAACTGAAAAAACAGGTCACGATTGGTATGCTGCACAATGGAATCCTGATTTAAGGGACGGTGTGGTTAAAAACGCTATCATTGCAAAGGATTACTGGAATTCTTCAAAAGTTTCTATCGGATATGAGTCGTATTACGATTATCTCTGGACGGGACATAAAGGCGCAAGACTTACTGCGTGGTATCATATGCTTAACGGCTTTGCAGGTGTCGGCTATGGCGCAATAGATATATGGAGTTATAAGAGTACCTATTCAACGGAAGGCCCTTCGCGTGATACTTTAGGTGAAATTGTTTCTGTTGAAGATAAAATGGTGCATTGGGGCGAATCAATAAAGTTTGAAACGGGCGACCAGATGGGTTATATGAGAAAATTCTTTGAGTCCTTTGAATGGCAAACCCTTGTGCCTGATTTTAATAACAGAGAATATATCAGCTATTTTACCGGTAGTGACGTGCCCTATATGTGCGCCCATGCAGATAACGATATTTACGTTGCATATTTCTATGATTCCCATAAGAACAGCGCATCTTTTGTGAAAATGGATCCTGATGCAACCTATACGCTCAAATTCTTTAATCCTTTGACCGGTGAGTTTGTAAAAACAGTTGAAAATATTACCGGCTCGGTAAGGTATAAAATCGGCGAACTTCCCGATAGCGGCGAATGGGTTGTCCTTATGACAAAAAATAAATAACAATAAATTTATACAAAAGAAAACGACGCCTTATAGAATGTTGAGAGGTGTCGTTTTTTATTTAAGGTTTTTTGAAGTTTATTTGTGTTATAAATGTTTACAAGTCGTGTTTGGTGTATTTTTTGTCGCTTGTATTTATTTACTGATTTTACAGATAGAGTGTATTATATATATGGGATATATTATTCCGTAGAGTGTATTAAGGAGATTGATTGCATGAAAAAACTTTTAAGTCTGGTTCTTTCTGTTGTTTTAGTTATAACGTGCTTTTCAATGGTTAGCTTTGCTGAAACGCCTGCAGAAAACAGAATCATAGGTGCAAATTTAGAAATCGGTTCAACGCTTACAGTGAATTATTATGCTGAATTAAGCGAAATAAATGATAACGTTGAAATGCGTTTTACCCGTGGTAATAAAAGCGAGACCGTAAAAGGCGTAAGGGTAAGCGGAACACAGTATGAGTTTAAATATGAGGATATTAACCCTCAGTGTATGAATGATAATATTAAGGCTGAGCTTATACTTGATGGCGAAATAGTTGAAACAATGGAAAAATATAGCGTTAAAGACTATTGTGACAGACAAAATGCCAAAAGCGCAGCGGAATTAGGCTTTACTAAATACACACAGTATCAGGCATTTAAGACGCTTCTTGCTGATATGCTTTTTTATGGAAGTGCATCACAAATCTATCAGAATTATAATACTTCTGATTTAGTAGATAATTTGCCGTGGGTAACACAACAAAAAAGTGTATTTTCAGTACCTGAAGGTATAAGAGTTGTAAATGGCAATACGGATGAAAATTGCAGAGTAACAAGCTTGGGTGTAAGAGTTTCAAATGTTATACAAGTTTACTTTAAGTTCAAGTTAACCGAAAATGCTGTTGTTACATTAAATGATAAGGTTGTAGATATTGAAAGCCTTACCAAAAATGGTGATACGTATGTAGTTTACAGCGATGGCATTAAAGCAACAGGCTTTGGTAACCCTTATACACTTAAAATTACCGAAGGTGATACAGTTAAAAGTGAAGTTAAATATAACGTAAATGCTTATGTACAAAGCAAGCACAACGTTGCAGATAATGAAGCGCTTAAAAATATTGTTCGTGCATTGTCAAATTATGGCGTGTCTGCCAAAAAATACGCTGACACATTGATTTCTGACGGATATTTTGATTTAGAGGATGAGGATGATTTTACTATTGAAACATCTGATAATCTTATTCCCGGCGCAAGTAGTGATTTTGAAAACGTAGTATTGCCCGAAGATACACTTTGGTCTAATTTAGGCGATGCAAAAATGACTATCAAAACTGAAAACAACAATAATTTCTTAAGTATGGAGAGGACGAAATCAACACCTCAATACTATTCACCTCAAATTGCATTTGATAAATTTATTACCGAACCCGGTTTATATACAATATCGTATAAATACAGAGTTGACGGTGTTAATATATGTTATTGGGCATTTAAGTCAATGATAAGAACATCAGGGGAAACGTCCTTCTCTTCGTTGCACGGAAGTAACTACTATGACGATATCAACCAAGTTTGGACTGCTGATAATGGTAAGTGGTATGAATACAGTGAGCAGATTGAAATCACTCCTGAAGATATCGGCAAGGGCGGAACATGGAATTATTGTTTCCAACAGTTCCAAAGTAGTGTTACCAAGATAGATATTGATGATTTTGTAATTAAAAAAGTCAACTATAATTCCGAAAAGCAAATACTTGTAGATTCTGCAGAAACATGGCGCGCAAACGAAATTGTGCTTGTATCGAATAAAACTTATGCTGACCCCTTTAACGACGTTGAGGTTAACATGATTCTTACAAACGGCATAACAACCTATACTGTTCCCGGTTTCTGGGATGGTGGAAATACTTGGCGCGTTCGTTTTATGTGTCCAACGGCAGGAGAATGGACTTATACTACAGAGTGTAACGATACGTTAAATGCAGGTCTTCATAACGTAACGGAAAACCTTATATGTACTGAATATTCAGGAGACCTTGATATTTACAAAAGAGGCTTCCTTAAGGTTGAAGAAAATACAAGATACTTCATGTATAACGATGGCACGCCATTCTTCTATTTAGGCGATACCCATTGGAACTTAAACGGTGAGCCTATGGGCGTTTTTCAGCCTGTTGTTGATAAGCGTGTTGAACAAGGCTATACGGTAATTCAAAGCCAGCCCTTAGGTGGAACTTTCGATTTTACTGACGGTGTTCAGGAAGACGACATTTTAGGCTTACAAAAGTTTGATGAACAGTTTAAGTATATTGCGGATAAAGGCTTGGTTCATGCAAATGCACAGTTCTTCTTCCCTTCGTATATGACTACGTTTATCAATAATTTCGGTGGCTTCTCTGATACTGTTGTAGCTACTTCGACACACGAAACGGGCGAATATCAAATATACGACCTTTCAGATACCGCAAAAGAAGCACTTGAACGTATTTGTCGTTATTGGGTTGCAAGATATTCGGCATATCCTGTAATGTGGACGTTAGGTCAAGAAGTTGACAATGACTTCTATTGGGAGAGAGATGAGGACCATCTTGAATGGAACTGGGTAAATAATCCATATAAATATGTCGCACAGTATTTAAGCCAATATGACACTTATAATAATTTGCTGACTGCCCACATGGAAGGTTATACTGAAAACGCAGCTATAACGGATTACAATATAGCAAACCATTCAATATTCGCTAACGATTCTAACCACGATTTCTTTGCAAT
>JAZOMK010000359.1:0-2293 GCA_045653985.1 Clostridia bacterium
CGGCTTGCATATTACTGACAGATATTCAAAAATATCACCCAAAACTCAGGCAGAGACGCTTCTTAAATTGGGCGTTGATGGTATGAAGTTTATGTTCAGTCCTGATATGCAAAAATATCTGGGCAGGGGACTTGATGATCCATATTATGATGAGATGTTCACTTTCCTTGAAGAAAACAACGTACCTATAAACATTCATCTTGCTGATCCTGAAACTTTCTGGGGAGAAGGTAAGCGATACGATAACAGTTATTTATCAAAAAAAGAAATGTACGCTCAAGCGTTTAGAATGCTTGATAAGCATCCTAAACTCCGTGTGGTTTTTGCCCATTTTATGTTTTTGTCAGATTTCCCTGATGAAACGGTGCAGGTTATGGAAAAGTATCCTAATCTTATGCTTGATTTAACACCCGGCGGCGAAATGTATCCTAATTTTTCAAAACGTATTGATTTCTGGCATGAATTTTTTGAAAAATACAGTAAGCGCATAATGTTGGGTACTGATAGTAACAGTATCAAAAGTATAAACGTTGAACTTGAAAATTTTGTTTATAGATATCTTACTGAAAAGGGCGATTACGAAGATAGATTATATGCTACCGATTATCAATTAAAAGGCATAGAATTATCAGAATCTGCCTTAAAGGATATCACTTACGATAACTTTATCAGGTTTGTAGGTGAAGCTCCAAAGCCTTTAAATATGGAACTCTTTAAAAAGTGCTGCCAAAGAATAATAGATGATTTGGATAACGAACCCTATGACGAATGTTATGTAAAAGGTAGCGAGTTAATTACATCCTTTAAAGATGATCCCGACCAGCGAATCGCCTATAACTTCTGTAAAAAAGCGCTGTCTGAAATTATATAATAGGATTTAAAGCGAGAATTTGTTTCTCGCTTTTTCTGTATTTTTCGGTAAAATATATTTGTTTGTGTGTTGAAAAATATTTTAAAAAGTAGTATTATGTGTAACAGAGGTGATAAATATGAAGTTTTCGGTAGGGTATCAGTTAAAAAATGATTTTTCGTTAATTGAAACAATACTTGAAAATAAAGAACATATTTCAGAAGTTTACTTTTCATTTGGTGATTTTCCAAACGGCAGAAGCAATCTTAATAAGGATGGCTTTTTTTATGATAATCTCCGTAAACAGTTGGAAGATATTGAAAAGTTAGGTGATATGCCCTTAAATATTTTGTTTAACGGCAACTGTTATGGTAAATATGCTTTGGCGCGCAGTTTTTATAACAAAATAGGTGATACTGTTGATTATCTTCAAAAATTTAATCTTAAATGTGTAACAACAACTTCACCCCTTATTGCTCGCTTTATAAAAGAGAATTTTAAACTTGAAACAAGGGCATCGGTAAATATGGGTATCGGCACGGTTGAAGGGATGGAATATGTTAAAGAGCTTTTTGACAGCTTCTATCTTGCCCGTGAATATAACCGCGATTTCAATAAAATCCGCCAAATTCGCGCTTGGTGCGATGATAACAACAAAAAACTTTACGGCCTTGCAAACAGCGGATGCTTAAAAAATTGTTCGGCACATACTTTCCATGATAATTTAGTTGCCCATGAAAGCGAATCAGCAGAAATGGATAACGCATATATTTTTGAAGGTCAATGCAAAACTTTCTTTAATGATAGCGAAAATCGCAAAAATTGGCTTAAATATATGACCTTTATTCGCCCTGAGGACGTAGCTTTATATGAAAATCTTTTTGACGGTTTAAAACTTGCAACAAGGGCAAATATGAATCCTGAAAGAATCATCAAAAGCTATGTAAAAGGCTCGTATTCAGGCGCAATCACATCGCTTTTAGAGCCTGACCATACCGCAATGTTTTATCCGCAGGTTATAGAAAATAAAAAAATTGATTTAACTGGTGCTTTTACTTGCGATAAACAATGTTATAAATGTTTAAAGTGCAATGAAATACAAAAAAACGCAACAATAAATTTAGTATAAAGGAGAATTTTTATGCTTACTTCCCAAATGATTAAGGAAGCCGCTTTAAAGGCAGGTGCTGATAAGTGCGGTATTGCACCCATGTCCCGCTTTGAAGGCGCACCTCCTGAAATGGACCCAAGAATGTTATTTCCCGAAGCAAAAAGCTGTATCGGCTTTGTTTTTAGAATTCCACGCGGTGTACAGCGCGGTATTGAAGAAGGTACACAGTTCTACCAGTATCCCTCAATGGCATACGGTGGCATCAATGAAATTTTTGCCCCTGCCGTTTTATACAGCGTAGGAAAGGTAATTGAGGATGAAGGCTATGAGGC
>JAZOMK010000360.1:0-1377 GCA_045653985.1 Clostridia bacterium
TCCTCAAAGAACTTTTCGCAAACACCACCTGGGAAAATAAACTGTGCATTTGCATGAACAAGCCCTTTTTCAGCAATATACATAAAATATTTATCGAGGCGTTGAAATTCTTTTGTATCGGCTTCATCAATGCCATCGTAAATATTATATTTGCAATCAAGAGGCTCTGACTGATAAACGTTAAACTTCTGTTCAACACGCTTATCAACAATGTACTTAAAGTGCGAATCAGTATCAATATCAACCGCATGGGAGCCTTTTTCATCAAATTCTTCCATAGGCATAAACCAATGGGTATCGCCTAAATAGAAGAACGGCGCGCCGTCATCATACATAAAATGACGCACATTAGGTTCGGTCTTAATAAAACCGCGCTTATAAATCTCATATTCACCGGTATATTCAACGCACTCGATTGCACCTTTAATACCGTCAATATTTAATTCAACGCCTGAAATTTCTTTTACCTCATAGCTCCACTTACCTATTTTATTAGGTGCAAAGCGCACACGCCAAACAAAGCCACCATCCCAGAAGGCAGGCATAACCAAGCTTTCACCTGATTCATGGGTGAAAATAACATCAACCTCAGCATCAAAGATATCACCAACCTGAACTTTTGCTAAAAAACTTGTTTCATAAGAAGTCCATTTTTCTACTTTTTTCATAAATTCACGCTCCTTTATGTTTATATTATACAACAATGAATTGCGTAACACCATTGTAAATATTGCTTTTTTATCAAAATTTAATAAAAAAATTGCAAGAAAAAGGAAGATGTTTTTTTGCATCTTCCTTTTTAATTATTTCTTTGTAACAAGTAAAATCATATCGTCGGCAACAGGTTTTTGTGGGATATCATATTCCCCATTTGCATCCGCCTTTAAATTATAGTCAATAAGTGTATATTCGCCAGTTCTTGTATCAAACCATTGTGCTACATATGTAGCATTTTTATCCATATTTACAAGCTTGCCTGCAGAATCGGTAGTTCTGTTATAAAGATAAACAACATAAACGTCATTGCCATCATAAGCTGCCGCATAGAAGCCCTCTTTATCATCAACCTTTTGGAATGCGTTGCCATCATCAAAATCAGGCACAAGCTTCCACCAGCCTACGTGTTCAAAGAACGCCCTTAAATAGGTAAGTTCAGTTGAAATAGGTGCATCAATAAGTGCACTCCACGTATGTGCCTTTTTATCTTCGCTTGTTAAAGTGAATACGCCGTCGTTGGCTTCAGTATCATAGCTTGTTGTGTTATAGTACCACATATCTCTTGCACCATAGCCATGACCACACATACCGCAAAGGTATGATATATAAGCCTGAACTCTTGCACCAAAATCACTTGCGCTTAAATAGTGATACCTTGCT
>JAZOMK010000361.1:0-4114 GCA_045653985.1 Clostridia bacterium
AAAGCTCCTGCGGAATATCATTTTCAACTTCCATAGGAACGTAACCGTCTTTAAGGTTAAGACCTAATACTGCATCCATTTTGATTGCAGTTTCGTAAATTTCCTTGCCCTGCTTGCCTGAACGAAGAAGGTTCCATAAAATACCAAGTGCCTTTGGTACGTTAAGGTCATCGCTGGCGGCTTCGCAGAAGGAAGCGTATGCTTCATCGCACATTGCTTTAAGGCTTTCGTCGCTGTCAGCATTCTTGTTAGCGCTAACTGCTTCTAAAAGACGGATATATGCTTTCTGTGATGCTTTAATTGCATCCCAAGTAAAGTTGATTTTATTTCTGTAATGGGCATTTAAGCAGAAGTATCTGAAAGTAAGGGGCATAATGCCTGCCTTTTTCAAATCATCAACGGTGTAGGTGTTGCCTAAGCTTTTGCTCATTTTGCCGTTATCAACCATCATGAACTCGCCATGCATCCAATAATTAACTGCAGGATGACCTAAAAGTGCATTTGACTGTGCAATTTCGTTTTCGTGGTGTACGGGAATATGGTCAACACCGCCTGTATGGATATCAAAAGTATCGCCAAGATACTTTCTGCCCATTGCCGAACATTCAATATGCCAGCCGGGATAACCCATACCCCAAGGGCTTTCCCATTGCTGAAGATGCTCCTTAGGTGCTTTCTTCCAAACAGCAAAGTCAGCGGGGTGCTTTTTCTGGTCATTAACTTCAACACGTGCGCCTGCCAACTGCTCATCAAGATCAAGCTTTGAAAGTACGCCGTACTGACCGTACTTAACGATATCAAAATAAATACCATCGTCAGTTTCATAAGCAAAGCCTTTTTCTTCAAGGCCTTTTACGAAGTCAATCATTTCTTCAATATGTTCAGTTGCCTTCGGTACGATTTCAGGTAACGTGATGTTTAACTGATTAACGTCATTCTTGAAAACTGAGGTATAGTATGCAGCAATTTCAAGGGGAGACTTCTTCTGCTGTTTTGCAGCCTTTTCCATCTTATCCTCGCCCTCGTCGGCATCAGAGGTAAGGTGGCCAACGTCAGTAATGTTCATTACACCTAAAAGCTTATAGCCGTTTAAGGTAAGTACACGTCTTAAAAGATCCATAAACACATAGGTGCGCAAATTACCGATATGGGCAAAGTTATATACGGTAGGACCGCAGGAATACATCCTTACTTCACCCTCGTGGATGGTTTTTAATTCTTCTTTTTTGTTTGTAAGTGTGTTGTAAACTAACATATAATACTCCAAAATAATTTTATTACTTTATTATACAACATTAAATGCCCAAGCGCAACTGTTTTATTCAAAAATAAGTATAACAATGCCGTATTTTTCATATTTTTTTACAAGGTGATGATTTTTGAAAAAGAGATTGTTTTTTAATATTGGAATTCTTGCATTAAGCAACATTATTGTAAGGTTTATCGGCATGACATATAAAGTGTGGCTGGCAAAGGAAATTTCGCCCGTTGCGTTGGGTATATATCAGCTTGCAATGAGTGTGTATGGGGTGCTTATTACACCCGTTGCATCGGGACTGCCCAATGCTACAAGCAGGCTTTGCGCTAAATATTTAAAGGATAAAAAGGAAAAGAATGTTTTAGCTTCGACAATAAAAGTTGCAACGTATCCTCTTGTAATTTCTGCTTTGCTTTTATTCTTTGGCAACGATATTATTTCAGGGGTGTTTTTACATAACAAAAATGCAGGGAACGTAATTTTAGCACTTATTCCTGCCGTAACCTTTGGCGCGTTGGCATCTCTGCCGTGCGGATATCTCCACGCAATGGGAAAAAGTTATCTTTCGGCAATATTTGAGATTATCGAACAGCTAAGCAAAATCGCGTTTGTGTTTATATTGATAACTCTTTTTAAAGCATCAAGCGATGAAACACAGGCAATATTACCTGTGCTTGCCGTCAGCTTTGGCGGAATTTTATCATTTTTAATGCACTTTTTTGCAGTTAAAAAAGTGGATTTAAAACAGCGCGGATATGAAAAAGAGATTCTTGCAAATGCACTTCCGCCAACCTTTGCAAGGCTTTCAACATCCCTTTTGCATTTAGGCACAACCACAATTTTGCCTATAGGGCTTATGGCTTACGGCTTAACAAAAGAGGCAGCATTATCACAATACGGCATTTTGACATCAATGGCTTATCCCGTTGTATTTGTACCAATGACGGTTATTGGTGCATTGTGCGTTGTTGTGCTGCCTGAAATCGCTAAAAATTTAGATAATAAAAAAATTATAAAAAGGAAATTTATGCAAGCGTTTGGTGTAGCTTTGCTGGTAACGGTTGCGTTTTCAATTTTGCTTTTTCTGTTTGCTCCTTGGTTTTCAATAAGGTTTTTCCATCAGCCAATGGCAGGCAGATTTATGGTGTTGCTTATTCCCTCCGTTATTTTTTTAGGACTTTCGCAAGTTTCCAGAACTGTTTTAAATGGACTTGGAAAGCAAAAAACCTTGATGGTAACAAGTACCGTTGATGGCTTTGTCGGATTGATTCTTACATATATTTTTGTATGGCGCTTTGGCATTTACGGCTTTATTTTAGCTAACTGCATCCAAGACCTTTTAGCCTTTGTTCTTAATTTTTCCATTTGCCTTTGCCGAATTAAAAATATCCGCCCCTAAAAATATGGACGGATATTTTTATTATAAAGTCATCAATTTATTTAGTTGGCATATTTGTAAAGTTACAATGGGTTGAAACCAGAACCCGTACTCAAAGTTGTCAGTTTCAGGGATAGTCAGCGACCATTCGCTATAACATTCACTTATGGCGCAATCCCAACCATAATGTTCACCGTCATTAAAAGGTTTAAAAAGAGTATCTTCGGTATAATGGAAGTCGTCCTCATTTTCGGCTAAATATTTAGCGATTTCAAATACCTTGTTTTTAAAAGCTTCTTTGGCTTTTTCAAAATCTTCAAAAACACCCCAGACGGAAACTTCGTCGCAACCATAACCCCATTCAGAATTACCTAAGAATTCTCTGCCACTTAATACATAAACTTCGCTCATATTTTTATACCTCATCAATAAAATTGTTATCTTACGATACTTACATATTATAAGTGATTGTTTGTACCATTTTTGGTGTAATAAAGGTTGATTGACAAGCAATCACACACGATGTATAATATTATTATCTTTACTTAAGGAGTATGAGTTATGAAAGAGAAAAAGTCAATAGCCCAAAAGGTTGCAGAATTGAATCAGCAGCAGAAGTCCTCTGTATTGAAATTTGGCATCATTATGGATGTGATTGCAATCGTGTTGCTTATTATTGCTTTGGTGATTGCATTGCCCGCTTACCAGGATATGAAAGATGCGCGGGATAATGCCAATGAAATCTCGGAGGAAATTTTAGAGCAAAATGATTTAATTTTGGAAGAGTCTGAGCGTTTAAGTGATATGGGTTATATGCAAATACCAGAACTAATCCCGTATGACGAAGCAGACGAAGCTTGGGAAGAAGCAGACGAAGCGAGTTCAAAGTTTGCTATCGTATGTACTGTGAGCGCTTGTGTATTGATTGCATTTGCTGTGATTCAATTAGTGCTCATTAAAGTCAAGATTCCTTATTACAGTGATGGCGTATTTTGCTATTTGCTTTTTGGTAAGGATAAAAAAACCATGCAATAAATTAGAATAGGATATTGTTTAGCGTCTTTTCAAAATAGATGAAACCTACATATAGATTATCCCTCTGCCGATTTTTCAGCAGAAGGATAATTTTTTTTATAAATATAATTGCTTAGATGTGGTGCTATCCGCAAAAGGGGGAAATTAAAGTTCGACTTTTGAAGCATATTCTTTCAACGCCTGATTGATTTCTTCTTCGTTTTCGTAGAAGAAATCATCACATTGTTCTAATGTTTCTTCTGCTTTTTCATCGCCCTCTTTTTCTTCCAAGACAAGATATGCTTTGTATGCTCTCTTTAAGTTTGAGTTTAACTTTTCAGATAATATCTGTTCCAATGCAGACATCTCTTTTTGCAAATCACCTGTATTTTCAACATTAGTAAAATATTGGTCGTGTCCGCCGTTGTTAACTTGGCTTTGATACTCCATAAGTTCGGAAAAAG
>JAZOMK010000362.1:0-5065 GCA_045653985.1 Clostridia bacterium
AAAGAGAATTATTGCTGCTATCGGCGGCAAGGCAAGAAGAATCACCGTAATCATGCCTATGCTTTATGAAGGCCGTCAGCACAAGCGCACAGGCAGAGAATCTCTTGACTCTGCAACTTGCCTTCAGGAACTTGTTGGCATGGGCGTTGAAAACATCATTACCTTTGACGCACACGACCCAAGAGTTCAGAACGCAATCCCCGTACACGGCTTTGAAAACGTAATGCCCACCTATCAGATGATTAAAACTCTTGTAAACACAGTTCCTGAGATTCAGCTTGATAAAGAGCATCTTATGATTATTTCACCTGACGAAGGCGCAATGGGCAGAGGCATTTATTTCTCAAGCGTTTTAGGTGTTGATCTTGGTATGTTCTATAAGCGCCGCGACTACTCAGTTGTTATCAACGGCAAGAACCCCATCGTTGCACATGAATATTTAGGTGCTGATGTTGCAGGTAAGGACCTTATCATTGTTGACGATATGATTTCTTCAGGCGACAGCGTTCTTGACCTTGCATACAAGTTAAAGGAACTTAACGCAAAAGATATTTACGTTTGCACAACCTTCGGTCTTTTCTGTGAAGGACTTGAGCATTTTGATGAAGCTTATGAAAAGGGCCTTATCCGCAAGGTATTTACAACAAATGCTATCTGCACAACGCCTGAATTAAAGGCAAGAGAATGGTACGCAAGCGTTGACCTTTCAAAATACATTTCATACATCGTTGATACCCTTAACCACGATGCTTCAATAAGCGAGCTTCTTGATCCTTCAACAAAGATTAACAGCTTACTTGTTAAAACCGGAAAAAGATAATTCGTAAAAATAATAAGCAGCGCCTCAAAAATACGCTGCTTAACTTTTAAACGGAGGTGCATTATGAACGATAAGAAAAGCAACCGTACTTTTTTAATAATGTTGCTTGGCTTTTTTACGATTTTGCTTATATGCGCCCTTCTGTTTACCTTTAATGCTTTCGGTATAAAAATTCCCCTTGCCAAGACGGCAAACGATACCTTAAAAAGCGCTTTAAAGGAAAATAACTATCAAGCTGCATATACGGCATATCTTTCATCAGGCAAAAGTGAAAAGGATAAGGAAGTTCTTTTTCAGCACGTAAACGAATATTTTGAACTGTGCCAATCTTCTCAGTATACAAGCGATACGTGGACAAGGTTCCGCGGCCTTGAAATATTTAAAGAAGATATCCAACAAAAAATATTTGAAAAGATGGATGAACTTGTTTCAAAATACTACAGTAATAACTTTACTGAAAGTGAAACAAAAACTTATCTTCAACGGTTTTCAAAGTTCTCCTTTGCTGATGATAAGTATGATGATTGCATAAAACAGATAGGTTTAAAGGATTTTTCCGATAAAGCATATCTTGAGGGCGTAAACCTTTATAACAGCGGCAAAATTGAAGAAGCCGTAAAGGAATTTAGGAAAGTTTCTTCTTTGGATGATTCCCGTTATCCCCTTGCGCTTGATGCAATTAAAAGATGCAAAAGTGAGTGGGGCGCTGTTAAAATAAGCGAAGCGCAAAAAATGATAGAAGCCTACAACAAGGAAGGCGCAAGAGCTTTGCTTGAAAATCTTATAGAAGTCTTTGGCGGATATGAAGAAGCAGAAAATTTACTTTCAACACTTGATAGTGTAACTGAAAGTTAAAATAATAAGGAGAGATAATATGAAAAAAGTTTTTAGCGTAATCATTGCTTTAATGCTTGTGTTACCTTGCTTTTCAGGGTTAAGCGTTTTTGCAGATGGTGAGGTTACGGGAACAATTAAGGGCGCAACCCTTAATATTGGTTCAAGCCTTACCCTTGATTATTATGCAACCGTGTCATCAGGCACACCCACAATGCGTTTTACAACTTCAAATGGCAGGGTAACAACTGTCGATGGTACTCTTGAAAATGGCACCTATAAATTTGCATATACGGGCATCAATCCCCAGTGTATGACTGAAAATATCAAGGCAGAGCTTATTGTTGACGGCAATGTTCTTGATACAAAGGCTGAGTACAGCGTAAAAGCATATGCTGATAACCTTGCAAAAAAGAATGCAAGTGATTTAGGCTATACAACGACTCAGGTAAAGGCGCTTAGAACACTTCTTGCAAATATGCTTGCTTACGGTGCAGAAGCACAGAAGTATCAGGGATATTATACTGAGTTCCTTGCCAATGATTTAAGCTGGGTAAACGTTTATCTTAACAGCTTTGCCGCACCTTTGGGTGTAAGAGAAATTGAAGGCAATACTGATGCAAACAACAAAGTAAAAGCATTAGGTCTTAACATGGCAAACGTAAACAGAATTTACTTTAAATTTGTTGTTGAAACCGGTTCAATAGTAAAATTAAACGGCAATACCGTTGATTTAACTGAACTTAAAAAGGATAATGGCGCTTATGTGCTTTATACCGATGGCATCAAGGCAACTGAGTTTGATAAAGTTTACACCATTACCATTGAAAAAGACGGCAACGTTATTTCAACTGTAAGATATAACGTAAATGCTTATATTGCACAGAAGTATAATGCAGGTACTGCTGATAATATCACAAAGGCACTTTACAATTACGGCACTTCTGCTGAAAAATATATTCAGGCTATGGAAGCTCAGTCAAGCGGTAACGATTTTGACTTAGGCGAAGAAGACGTACTTGATGAACAGATAAACCTTATTCCTGCACTTCAATCAAACCTTGATGATGCAAAGGTTGGTTCAACTTTACCTGCAAACTGGGGCAAGATGGGTTCAGTTTCAGTTTATGTTTCCAATGAAGGTTACGCAGGCAACTGCATTCACGGTGTATATCTTGCAGATAACACTTACAATTACTATACACCTCAGTTCAATATTAAGCCTTACATTAAAGAAGCAGGCGCTTATGAAGTTTCATTTAAGTATAAATTAAAGGGTGCAACAGGAGATAAGTCAGCATTCTCAGTTGCATTACGTACTGATTCACAGACGTCTTTTACAACTACATCTTCACCTTTCTATGCAGCACTTGCAGGTGTTGGAGCAGTAAATAATGATGAGTGGTATACTTTTAGAGATTATATATATATTAAAACCAGCGACCTTGATAAGGGCGGCACATGGAAGATAAGCCTTCATATGATGGATACTGCCATAACTGATGTTTATCTTGACGAAGTTAAAGTTACAAGAGCTGTCTTTGACGTGGAACCTCAGGCTGTAACAAAGGCTGAAACTTGGGTTAAAAATGAAGTTGTACTTGTTTCTGATATATGGTATGAAGATGGCTTCAATGATGTTGATGTTGACCTTATCTTAACAAACGGCACAACTACCTATACAATTCCAGGCTTCTGGGATGGCGACAGCACATGGCGCGTACGTTTTGCTTGTCCTACAGCAGGTACTTGGACCTATACCACAGTTTGTACCGATACAACCAACAAAGGCTTACATAACGTAACAAATACCTTTGAATGTACTTTATATTCAGGCAACCTTGATATCTACAAACACGGTTTTGTAAAAACTGAAGCTAACAAAAAATACTTTATGTATAATGATGGTACGCCTTTCTTCTACTTAGGCGATACCCATTGGAACTTAGGCAGCGAACCTACCGAAGTTACAAATACAGTTGCTGATAAGCGTGCAGAACAAGGCTTTACCGTATGGCAGAGTGAGCCCTTAGGTTCAGGTATTAACTTCCAGAACGGTGTTACCGCTTCTGATATTGTTGCATTACAGAAGTATGATGCTAAGTTTGAATATATCGCATCAAAGGGACTTGTTCATGCTAATGCTGAATTTGGGTTCCCCTCAGAAATGAATAACCTGGTTATTAACAATGGTGGCTATTCTGAAACTGCAATTTTAGGTACGGGCACTCATAAACTTGGTAACGCTGAACTTTACGATCTTTCTGATGCAGCAAAGGCATATTTAGAGAAAATCAGCCGTTATTGGGTTGCAAGATACTCAGCTTATCCCGTAATGTGGACACTCGGGCAGGAAGTTGACGATGACTTCTATTGGGAAAAGAGCGGTGATAGTGATAAGTATAACGGGCACCAGGCTTGGGGCTATGTAAACAACCCTTATAAGTATGTTGCTGAATATATCAATAAGTATGACCCATATAAGAGTCCTTTAACAGGACATCAGGAATATGCATCTGCAACACCTTCAAATGGTGGCGTACTTGCAAGCACTTCAGCTTTCCGCAATGTTGATGCACACACATGGTATGGCGCACAGTGGTCGCCAAACCTTACAGGAGGAAGTAATGCTGCCATTGCAAGAGATTTCTGGAACAATGGTCAGGGTAAACCCGTTGTAAACTATGAAGGCAGATATTGCTATCTCTGGACAAAGAACTTCGGTGCGCGTGCACAAGGCTGGTTATCATTCTTAAATGGTATGTTTGGTCATGGCTGGGGCGCACAAGATACATGGTGCTATTTAAGTACTTACAGCGAAAGTGCTGATTCTTCCGATGGCGTTGATAAGATTACAAGTGCTGATAAGACAAATGCAACATGGCAGGATGCGCTTGAATATGAAAGCTCATACCAGCTTTGCTATATGAAAAACTTTTTTGTAAATATCTATGGCGATTGGTGGAATCTTGTTCCTCGCTTTGTTGATAACTCCGATTATTTCAGCGATTCAACAGGTGCATATGCAACAGTTGCTTCAAATGCCGCAAATACTAAGATTGTCGTTCACTTTAATAACTTCTCAGACGAAAGTCTTGTTGATACCTCAACAGGCGGTAAGGTGAACAGCAAGAATTACGGCACAGCAACGGGCTGGATTAAAAAACTTTCACCTAACGCTAACTACAACTATATGTGGTTTAACCCCGTAACCGGTCAGGTTACAGGAACCGGCACGTTCACATCCAACTATGATGGTATGTGGCAGGTACCTGCTAAGGCTACATGCGATATGGTACTTTATGTATACAAAGCACAATAAGTCGGGCACAAGAAATCTTTGCAACTGCGGGTTGCATGCGGTATAATCGTTCAGTCATTTGCCGTTATGCAAACTCCTTTCGCGATTAA
>JAZOMK010000363.1:0-1923 GCA_045653985.1 Clostridia bacterium
TTTTTCGATGCTTCTTGCATAAGCAACAAGATCTTTTACAACTTGGAAGTTCATTAAAGGCTCGCCGCCGAAAAAGTCAACCTCCAAATTTCTGCGTGTGCCTGAGTTTTTAACTAAAAAGTCAAGTGCCTGCTTGCCGACTTCAAAGCTCATAACGGCGCGCTCACCGTGATATTTGCCCTGAGAAGCAAAGCAATATGAGCAGTTAAGGTTGCAGGTGTGGGCGATGTGCAAACAAAGTGCCTTTACAACGCCTGAGGTCTTTTCCTTTAACGTGTTTGCCATAGGCTCAAAGGAATCCTCAGTAAAAAGTTCACCGTTATCCTTTAAATTAACTATCTGATTATAGCAGGTAAGAATTTCATCCTTTGAAATTTCAGGGAACTGCGCTTTCGTAAGCGTTAAAACAGTTTCCATATCGTTATTTTCAAAAATGGAGATTATGTAATAGGCAACGTCATCAACAACGTGTACGCCACCTGAACAGATATCTAAAACTATGTTGTATCCATTTAATTTGTATTGGTGTATCATTTTTATCTCCTTGAATATATGCGAAGCATACCTTAGTCTTGGTTTTTTGTGAATTTTCTTGCACCGTTCACTTAAAAAAAGCCGCCATTTTCAGGCGGCAGTTTTTATTATTCAGCGTCTTTCTTGCTTTCGCACTTCTGGTTAGCGATACCGCAGCTTGTTTTGCAAGCTGACTGGCATGATGTCTGGCATTCGCCACAGCCACCTTTTTTAGCGCTTTCACATAATGAACGTGTTTTGATTGTCTTAATATGTTCCATAATTATAATACCTCCAAATATTTATAGATAACCAAAGTATTATGACTTCAATCAGCCTTAAACGGCTGAATTTAGGCTTTTAAGGCGACCTGCCTTAATGCGTCCTTCGCACCTAAATCTAACCCAAATTGAGCCGTTTTAGGTCGAAGATTTAAAAATGATAAAATTTTCGAATTTAACAAGGAAAAGTCCGCAGTTAATATCGGAAATATTATCAAGGGCTTTGACACAGTTAAAACGAAAATTTTACATTTTGAAACTGATTTAAGCCATCATACTTTGGTTACATTATATCACTTACGTAAATGTTTGTCAATTTTTATTTTGCAATAGTATGACATATTGATTTTATATGGTAGTTGTGATAAAATAGCAATAAAGAAGTAGGGGGGATAACTGTGAAAAAATTTTTAATTGGTTTAATAATTTTAATTGTAGCGGTCAGCACTTGTGTTAATGCGGAAGAAAAACGCTGGTTATCACCTGAAGTTGAAGAAATTATACGACAAAAACTGACGGAAGATGACATAAAGATGATTGCAGAAAAATATGGCGTTTCTACGGAAGAAGTAAAAAAAATTAACGAAAACTCCACTATACTTAAAATAAATTATAGCGTATTTTGGGAAAACGGACACTTACCTTTAAATGAGCGGTTGGAAACTATATCGGGGTATAAAAGACCGTATTACTTTTATCTTGCTTTTGATGAGAAAACGGGATATTTGTATAATAAAATAACTGATGGTGGAAAAACCAAAACATTTGAAGTTTATTATAGGAAGAATGAGGAAATGCACTCTTACCTTGAAGATTTGCGTAATTTGAAAAAAGAGTTCGATTTCAACGGAGAGGTGTATACACTAAAGGATATAGCTATTTTTGATGCGCACAGCAGTTCTATGGAGGCGTGTGTATATCTTGTGTGCGATAAAGGCACGATAGTTAAGGTGTATGATGATAAATATTCCCAAGCTGTTTTTTATACCGAGGATGAATTTAGATATTATGCGGAGGAATATTACGTTAAAGTCTTGAAAAATCAACCACGTTTAGAGAGTGGAGAAACTCAGCACGGAGTTGTAATGTCATTTTTGTCATTTGTAAAAAATTATGAAGAATACAAAGA
>JAZOMK010000364.1:0-2250 GCA_045653985.1 Clostridia bacterium
TATCCTTCATCATCATACCAATGTCCCCACATATCAAACCACCAGAAGGCGTGGCCGTGCAAGAGAGCTCTTGAAAAATGCAATTTAATAATTTCTTTTGTAATTTCAGGAGCAGGACCTCGCCACAACGGAGAACTGTAATAAGGTAAATCATTTGGCGCTCCTGAAAGATGCGTACGCGTATCGTTTTCAGCAAAATAAAGTTTTTTATGAAGTTTTAGAGAATCAATGGGAAGCATATTAGCGTGGTCATTTCCCACAGTACGTCCACGGTCGTATGAAACGGGTGAACAAATAAAATCAACGCTGTCGCTTTCAAGAATTAATTTAAGAGCATGATGGCAGTTTGAACGCTTAACAAGTTCAAAGGTATATCC
The DNA here is from genome assembly GCA_045653985.1 of Clostridia bacterium. GTDB lineage: Bacteria > Bacillota > Clostridia > Christensenellales > QALW01 > UMGS1322. The sequence goes on from JAZOMK010000364.1 coordinate 378, forward strand.
GTAAAATGCACCCATAACAAGATTGTTGTTTGTAAGCTCATTCATATAACCGCAGAAATCGCATATGCTTTTTGCAACAATATACGAAAGATATCCGTAATATTCTTCCTCAGTATTTTCGAGATTAAACTCTTTTATATACTCCAAAAATCTTTCCCTTGATCGCTTACCTATTGAGCCTTTTTGATCAAAAGAAATCCATTCCTCTGTATTACCGCCTGCAAGCTGATAGCCGATAATATTGTTTTTATAGGGCATTTTCTCAACGTGGTCAATAAATTCCTTTAAAAAAGCCTTAGTTTGCTCTGCCCATTTTTTTGAAGAAAAACAAACTCTTTTTTCATCCCTGAAGCCTGTATCGTTTAACTCATCAGGATTTTCTTCATCCCACCAAAGAGGCAAAGTCATATTAACACGGGGAAAGATATAGGCATCGGGGCAGGCATCTAAAATCTTTTTAACATCCTCATCAAAATACGTAAAATTGCTTTCACCTTTTTTATCAAATATACCGGGACCAAAGGGCGGTATGCCCGTTACTGCGTTTATGCTTCTTTCCGAAAAAAACACAGGCATTGAAAACAGTTTATACCCTGCATCAGCAAAATCCTTATAGCAATTTCTGTGGGTATAATAAGTGATATATGCAGCTCCCTCAAGGGGTTTACCGTTAACAAAAAGCGCAGGTACGCCATTTAACATACCTACGCTTGAAACAACATTACTATTCATGCAAATTCCCTCCGATATAGTGTTCATTAAAACAATTATACCAAAGAAAAAGTGCTATGTCAATAAATTATCAATTTAGTTTTTATTTAAAATTCTCATCATATGCCTTGCGCACAGCCTTGGAAAGCTGGTCTGAACAACTTGTATTTTTCCAGCCGCAAGTTATGCCTTTAAGACGCTCTTCAATCTCAGTTACCTTCATCCCCTCAACAAGTGAAGAAATTGCTTTAAGGTTGCCGTTACAACCACCGGTAAACTGCACGTTTTTTATAACGTCGCCCTCAATATCAAAATTGATTACGCTTGCACAAGTACCGCTTGTTTTATAACTATATCTCATAAAAACACCTCATTAAAGTATGGTTATGCCATTTTCGCGGCAGATTTTTTTAGTTTCCTTATCCCATACAGATACCTGAACCTGCCCGATATGCGCTTTTTGGAGGATAAGCATGCAAAGCCTTGATTGACCGATGCCGCCACCGATTGTAAGGGGCAATTCACCATTTAAAAGCATTTTGTGGAAAGTAAATTCTCTGCGTTCATTACAATTCTTTTTGTTTAACTGTTCATCCAATGACTTTTCATCAACGCGGATGCCCATTGAAGAAATTTCCAACGCACAGCCCATAACTTCATCCCAGAAAAGGATATCGCCGTTTAACTTCCAATCATCATAGTCAGGCGCTCTGCCATCATGAGGCTTACCTGATTTAAGAACATCGCCAATCTGCATTAAAAATACTGTGCCGTACTCTTTTGTAATGGCGGTTTCCCTTTCCTTACCTGTCATTTCGGGGTAAAGATCTTCAAGTTCCTGCGTTGTTATGAATTTAACGTTGCGGTTAATTTCAACATCAATGGTAGGAAATTCTTTTTTAATCATATCAACGGTATCGCAGATAGCATCAACAATATCCTGAACGGTTTGCTTTAAATATTCTTCATTTCTGTCCTCGCGGGTGATAACCTTTTCCCAATCCCACTGATCAACGTAAATTGAGTGGAAGTTGTCTAAATCTTCATCCCTGCGGATAGCATTCATATCAGTACAAAGACCACAGCCGGCAGAAAATTTATATTCATGAAGTGCCATTCTCTTCCACTTTGCAAGTGAATGAACTACCTGTACCATCTCTCC
>JAZOMK010000365.1:0-2199 GCA_045653985.1 Clostridia bacterium
CAAAAAGGTATATAATCTTTATGTTGGTACGCCTGATTTTGAGCCCAATGAAGATATCCGTAATGCGGTAATCGAAGCGGCAAAAAATCCTGAAAACTTTAAATATTCTTTAATTGATTCTATTGAGATGCTTACAGCAGTAAAGGAGTATTATAAAGATCGCTATAAAGTTGATATTGATGTTGATGAAATCGCATCTGTCAACGGCTCGCAGGATGGTATAGGCCATTTAGGTCTTGCCCTTTTAGATGCAGGTGATTTGGTTCTTTTACCTGACCCCGGTTATCCCGTATTTGAGGCAGGCGCGTTTTTAGCAGGCGGAGAGGTTGTGTACTATCCTTTAAAAAAGGAAAATAACTTTTTGCCCGATTTAAGTGAGTTTACAGAGGAAACACTTAAAAAAGTGAAATATATGATTGTATCATATCCATCAAACCCCTGCGGTGCAGTTGCCAATAAAGAAATGTACGTTAAATTGATAGAGTGTGCAAAAAAATATGGCTTTTATATTATCAATGATAATGCCTACAGCGATATTATTTTTGATGACCTTGAAGGCTTTTCCTTCTTATCCATTGAAGGCGCAAGGGAAGTGGGCGTTGAATTTTTCTCGCTGTCAAAATCCTTCAATACAACGGGTGCAAGAATATCCTTTTGCATAGGCAATAAGGATATTGTAAACGGCTTAAAGGTTATTCGTTCACAGTATGATTTTGGTATGTTCTATCCTGTGCAAAAAGCGGCGATAGCAGCACTTAAAAGTGATAGAACAGAAGTCTTAAAACAATGCAAGGAATATGAAAAACGCAGAAATGCACTTTGCGGTGGTTTAAGAAGAATCGGTTGGGACGTGCCTGATTCAAAAGGGACAATGTTCGTTTGGGCACCAATACCGAAAAAGTTTAAAACTTCAATGGAATTTTGGGAAGAGTTAGTTGATAAAACAGGTGTTATCTGTACGCCCGGCACAGCATTCGGCCCTATGGGCGAAGGCTACGTGCGTTTTGCGCTTGTTTTGCCTGAAAATACTTTAAATGAAATTGTTGATGTAATCGACAAAAGCGGAATATTAAAATAGGAGGTAGTTTTTTAATGCAGCAGATATTTGATTTGTTAAAAGAAGCATTATTTAATATTGAAGCAGACGTAACAAATATTGATATTGACGCTGTATTTGAAGAATCACTCCACCAAGAGGTAGCTCCGCTTATTTACGGTGTGTTAAAGAAAAAAGGCTTAATTGATAAAGTAAAGGATAAGGAATTACTTAAATCCTTGCGCCCACGCTTGGCAAAAGGCAATGGCGTTTTCCTTACCCATGTTGAAATATCGTCTCTTTTTAAAAATATTGAGCATACCGTAATAAAAGGTGTTGCATCGGCAAAATATTATCCTGAACCTTTTTCGCGTATTATGGGCGATACTGACGTTATCGTAAAAGATATTGAAAAAGCAAAGAAAATTTTAGAAAATAACGGCTATAAATGCGTAAATGAAAACGCTGAACTCTGGCATATTGAGTATCAGAAAAATTCCATGTCAGTTGAACTTCACCATACCATTCACGGTATACCTGAAGGCAATGTTCAGGTTGAAGCACTTTTTGACGATTTATATAAAAAAACAGAAACTTATCAAACGGTGTTTGGCGATGTTACTGTACCAAGTCATTTCCATAATGGTCTTATTATGCTTTTACATATGCACAGCCATTTTAATTCTTCGGGCATCGGTTTAAGGCATCTTTCAGATTGGGCTGTGTTTGTAAATAGCTTTACGGAAGAAGAATTTATAAATATCTTTGAAGCAAAATTAAAAAGCATCGGTTTATGGCGCTTTGCGCAGATGTTTAGCCAGGCGTCAATGAAATTAGGTCTTCCTTATAAAAAGTGGATGGGGAAGATAGAAGACGACCTTAGCACCTTTATTATTGAAGATATGCTTTCAGGCGGTAACTTTGGCAGAAAAGATAAAAAGAAAAAAGCCATAATCGGCTTTGTGCCAAAGGATAATGAAGCCGAAAGCTCACCGGTAAAACAATATTTTAAGTATGGTATAAAAAATATTTATGCTATGTGGCCCAAAACAAAAAAATATAAAATTCTGTTGCCATTTGCATTTATTGTTTATTGCTTTAGAATTTTGTTCCGCATTATTTTGGGTAAAACAAAAATATATAGTCTTAAAAAAGGCTATGAC
>JAZOMK010000366.1:0-3187 GCA_045653985.1 Clostridia bacterium
TGCGTTGTTTTTAACACGTTTGTAAGTTCACCACATATTACACAACGTTCATAAATTTCAGTATCTTGTTGTGGAATTTTTACTTTCTCTTCTGTTTCCATTTTTTGCCTCGAATGTTTATTCAACCGTTACCGTTTCTTCTATACTTATATTTTCTGCTTTTTCTTCTTCCTGTATTGGCGTTACGATAGGTGTTGCAGTTGGCTCAGCAGTTGGCGTTGCCGTTGGTTCGACCGTAGGTTCAACTGTAGGTATTACAGTAGGTTCGGCTGTAGGTGTTACAGTAGGTGCAGCCGTTGGCGTTACTGTTGGTTCTGCAGTAGGCGTTGCAGTAGGCATTGCTGTTGGTTTTTGTGTAGGTTTAGCCGTTGCCTTTGGTGTAGGAGTCGGTGTAAAAGTCGGTGTAGGTGTAGGCGTTAAAGTTGGGGTTGGTGTTGCAGCATTAGCTACAGTAATAACAATCTCCTCATTATCAACAACGTAAAGCTTTTCGCCAACGCCTTTAATATATTGAGCATATTGGGATGATGTACCCCAATGTGCGCGCAAAATAACATCAGTATCAGCTGTGGGCGTAATCTTAAAGGTAATTGAAGGTGTTGCCCTGTTAGCTATGTTTAACTGTTGTGTATGATATACATCTGCACAGCCTGATGCTTCAATTATAATAAAGCCTGTTTTTACCGTATTGCCTTGGGTAGGTGTAACGGTAATTGTATATTTTTCATTAGCTTTAAGAGATACCTTATAGTTTTTATAATCGGTTGTGTAAGCTGAAACTCCCCTGCTCAACTGGTCTTTTACAGATACATCAACCTTAAAATCAGCCGCTTTTATAACGTTTGAATTTGATACAACTTCGTGTGAGAAATAAGCGTATACGGAAACACTCATCGCAATTAAGCATGCAACGATAATTGAAATTGTAATAACCAACTGTGTTATTATAAATTTTTCGCTGATTTTAGGCTGTTCTGTTGCCTTTACATCTTCTCTGAAATTCATACGCTTATCCTCCTTTCAAAGTTTAATTTCTTATCTGATCTGCCCTTACGGTTAAACCAAGTTCAACCTTTGGTATTGTTCCCCCGCGATAGTTTGCCTCGTTGCCAACTTCTTCAGGCATCCTCACAACCAACGCAATATATGCTGTTTTTTGGGATTCTAAAACAAGGGTTTCGCTGTGGTAATTACTAAGTTCCATTTGTGCAAGCTGTACAGCTTTTTTACGATTTTCTACGCTTGCTGCCATTTCCTCAATGCTATCACTTATAGTCATTCCGAATTTAAGATACTTTTGCAGTTTTAATTCATCACCGAAAACGTTGGTTGAAGTAACGTATCCGTTTATGTTTATTGCTGTATAAAACTCAAATGGTACGTCGCCTTTGTTTTCTACTTTCAAATATACAACCTGCACGTAGCCGGGTTCATACAAAGCATTTTCATCAAAAACAGCAGTATCGCCTTCAACAACTTCCCAACTGCCGTCAGTAAGCTGATGGGAAAGTTCAACATCAAAATCAGCATAGTGGAAAATGTTGTTGACTTCAGGCGATGTATCCTGAAACCACGCAAGTGAAGTACCTGCACCGAAAGCACACCACAAAACCAAAGTACACAAACTAAGGATTAAGGCTATTGATTTGTATCGTATTCTTTTTTTACTTGCCACGCCTTAAACCTCCTTATCTGTTTTCAGCGTCAGTTTTTATCTTCTTTCTCGCGTTTCTTTAAAATAATCAAAATAAAGAATAAGAAGACTGATATGATTATTATAGTTGACCACAATATAACGTTAGTATTATCATCGCCCGTTGGTTTTGGATCTTCCTTATCAACAGGAAGTTCCTCAACTTTAAATTCCCAATCAAGATAACCTATCTGATCTTGGAAGTCATTACCAAGCTCAACGGGAACGTTTAAAGTAACATCAAGATTTACCTTTCCGCCTGAATAAAGTGTACCCAGATATACCCATTTATCAAGGGGCGCGCTTTCATTGGCAGCATTATCAAACATATAAGCCATGTTATTGTTTGAGCTTTTCTTAACCTTTAAATTAAGTTTTGATAAAAACTCTTCCGAGCCTTCATTTGCGCCAAGTGAACGGATATATATTTTTACCTTTACTTGTTTGGAAGCCTCATTTTTTACCGTAATTTTCTGCGTAATGGAATCACCCGGCATTACATCCTTAAAATCAGAAAAAAGGTCAGTTAAGGAATATTCGCTTCCCTCTTTAAAAATAAATTCTCTTGCCTTACCGCTATAGGTTACAAAACCATCTGCATATACAGAGATTGTTGAAGTAATTGCTATAACAATAACCGTAAATATTAAAAATAACTTTTTCATATATCCCCCTTATTCCATCGGCCAGCCTAAGGCGGTATACGTTTTACCGTCAGTTAAGGGATTATTTTCGCTTTGTACTGCTTGTGCCTTTACGGTAAGCATAAGCGTTTTACCAAGATACATATTGTTTATTTTTGAACCTAAAATTTCAACGTGTGAAAATATATGTGCGGTGGTTTCATTGGGATTTACTTCGCTGTTATAGTAATACCAACCATCATGATAGGTCCAATTTTCTTCGTTTATGTTAAGTTTAAAGCAATCCTCCGCTGATAAATCAACAGAATCAACACCATAAACAGGTTTAACACGCAAATAAAAAGGATGAGTACAGATAATTTCAAAAGTAACTTTTTTTGAAACTATATCTCCGGGCATTATATACACGCCCTCTTCAGGAAATTCGTTGCCGTCTTCTGTTGTTTCGTGAATAACAAACCTGATATTACCTGAGGTTATAACGTTGGTTGATTTACCAATGGTTTGATAATAAGCAAGTGATGATTGCCCAACAAGTGCGACTACCATAGCAACAAGCGCTATTAAAAATATTTTTAATTTAGCCAACGTATTTCCCTCCTTTTTTTAATATCTCAGCAATCAAAAGATACAAGAAAAATCCTTATACCCTTTGATTGCCGCCTATCCCCTTTTTTTGAGGATAGGACGGACTTTTTAAATTAGTTTGCCATTAAGCGGAATGTTGATGTTGAAGCATCCCAATAAGTTACATAACCATCGTTCATGCAGATAAGTTTTGCTTCGTCGCCTTCTACGTATGTATAACCTTCAGCGGGTTTGAAGTTAAACTGTGCAAAGTTTGCAGCTG
>JAZOMK010000367.1:0-2153 GCA_045653985.1 Clostridia bacterium
AACAGAAGAAGCTGTTCCTGAAGTTAAGGATGAAGCAACAGAAGAAGTTGCACCTGAAGTTGAAACAAAACCTGAATCAACTTTTGATCCTACAGCAAAACAGACTGTGTTTAAGCTTGTTGAAGAGAATGAAAACTATGAATTCTACTTCTGCGAAGAAACACTTGAATTTGCATTAAAGAGCAAGACTCTTGATGCTAATGGGGAAGAACAGGTTTGGTATTCAAACCCCGCACCCTCGGCAAGAGAAGCAGGTATTCAGGGTGATATGGCAAGCCAGCTTTCAATCTTCTATCTTAATAAATCAGACGGAAGCCAGCAGCAGCTTGAAAGCTATACACACTGCGTTGGTATTGAAAAAGAAGATCCCAACGACAAACAGTATTTTATCGTAAAAAACAATGACGGAAATCTTCGTGTAATTTATATTTTAGGTATTGTTAAACCTGAATATATCGTACCCACTTGTATGGAAGGTCCTTTAGCCGAGGAATATATCCAGAAGTTTAAGGATGCAGGCTTCTCAAGAGCTGCAAACTTCATAACAAACAGTACAGTTTATACTTGTATTACTCCTTCTGCTTGGGCAGGTTTTGCACCTGACGTTAAGAAAGATTATCTTGCAGTTTCACCTAACATTGAAACAACAATCAATGAAGGTAAAGATGTATATATCATTCTTGACCAGACAAAATGGAACAATGCTCGTGTTATTAAGATCTTAGAAGAAGCCTTTATTGAAACAGGAATGACAATGGAAAAACGTGATGAAATCAATGCTATGTTTGGTTTCGAGCGTGAATCAGATAAAACATTCTGGATTCCCGTTGATTATGTTCTTACTGAAAACGGTTTGAATGTTACAATTCCTACAAACGAAATTCAGTACGATAAAGAGAATCTTATCATTTCTTCAATCGACCTTCTTAAATATTTTGGTTCAGCTTCCGAAAAAGAAGAAGGCTATATGTTTGTTCCTGATGGTTCAGGTGCTATTGTAAACTTTAACAATAAGAAAACAAACATCAGCAGTGATATCCGTGTTCAGCTTTATGGCCTTGATGATGGACGTGAAACCTTACAGAAGCCTTTTGCTAATGAAGGTGCATATCTTCCTGTATTTGGTATAAAGCGCGCAAGCAGTGCTATGTTTGCTATCATTGAATCAGGCGATACAAATGCTACAATCATTGCAGATATCGCTGAAAAGAATAAGAACTCTGTAGACCGTAACAGATGCTATTCAAGCTTTAAAATGGCTGAATATGAAGATGTACAGTTTAAGAATGCAGGCAAAACCGCAAAGATTTATCAGAACGAAATAAATAGTGATAACATTTCAGTTACATATTCATTACTTCTTGATGATAAAGCAAATTACAGCGGAATGGCTGAATATTACAGAGAATATCTTAAATCAAAGAACGTTTTAAGCAAAAAAGATTATTCTGAGGTTGCCTTTAATATTGAACTTGTTGGTGCTTATGACCACAAGACAGCATTCTTAGGTATTCCTTATACAGAAATCAAAGCAATAACAACATTTGATCAGTGTGCTGAACTTTTAGATTTACTTGCACAGAATGGCATTAAAAACGTTTCAGTAAACTACAAAGGTTGGGCAAATAACGGTTTAAGAAATACAGTATTTAATGATGTTGACGTTTTAAGCGAACTCGGTGGCGAGGATGGACTTAAGAGATTGCTTGAAAAGGCAAATAATTTAGGCGTTAATTTGTATTTTGAAACAGAACTTGCATTCGTATATGCTTCTGAGTGGTTCGATGGCTACAGCGAATTCTCTGATGCTTCCCGTCTTGTAACACGTCAGGTTGCATATCATTATCAGTATCTTGATGACTGGAATACAGCATCAGAAGATAACAAAGCATCTATTGTTTCACCTACACTTATTTATGATGTAGATAATAAAGAAGATAGCTTTGCAATGGAAGCACTTGAAGATATTAAAGAACTTAATATCAACGGTGTAAGCCTTGGTAGCCTTGGCTACAACCTTCCCGGTAACTATAAGGTAAAAGACCTTAAAGATAGGGGAGAAGTTGCTGATACTTATGCAATGGTTGCTGAAGAATATAAGAAAAACGTAAGCGTAATGGCAAAGGGTACAAACTCATACATGCTTCCTTATG
>JAZOMK010000368.1:0-3243 GCA_045653985.1 Clostridia bacterium
TAATAGCATTATAAAAAATGAAGCTATTGAAAACCATGATCAGGATTTTATAGTTGAGTTTGCGTTAAAGGGCATGGCTGCCGCTTTAAATGATGAATATGCGTATTATTTTACGGAAGAAGAGCTGGATAGTTATATTAAAGCAACAACCGGTGTTGTTGAAGGTGGAATAGGCGCTTATATATTGGAAGAAAATAATTCTTTTATTTTATCTGAAGTGTATAAAGGCCTTTCGGCATATTCGGCAGGAATCAGATCAGGCGATGAGCTTATAAAAGTCAATGGCGAAAGCGTTAAAGACTTAGCAAAAAATGAGGTTATTGAAAAGGTTAAAGGTGAAGTAGGTACTGAGGTTAATCTTACAGTTCTTCGTGATGGTAAGGAATTGGCATTTAACGTAATGCGCATTGATGGTCAACGAGAACTTGTTGAATATAAAATGATAGGTTCCATTTTGTATACAAGAATCGTATCTTTCCACAGTAATGCGGCAGAACTTTTTGCTAAAGCGCTTAAATATGGTGAACAAAACGGATACAACGGCATAATTATTGATTTGAGAGATAATATTGGCGGAGAATTAGACGTTTTTGTAGAGATTGCTGATTATTTGCTTAAAGAGGGCGAAGTCTTCTATGCGCTTGATAAGGATGGGAATAAAATCAGGTCTGAAAGATCTGACAGTAACAGTGTCGATAAAAAAATGTGTGTTATTGTAAATGGTGAATCAGCAAGCGCATCGGAAGCCTTATGTGGTGCATTACGTGATTTAGGCGATGCCAAAATCGTAGGTACAAAAACTTATGGCAAAGGTGTTATGCAATCAAATTATATACTTCAGAATGGCGGTATGTTCAAACTGACAACGGCAAAGTATTATTTACCTAATGGTGAATGTATACATGGCGAAGGTATAACGCCGGAGTATATTGTTGAATTACCTGAAGAATATGAAAATAAAATCTGGATGCTTAATGAAGAAAATGACGCACAACTTAAAAAGGCAATAGAAGTGTTGACAAAGTAATAAGATAATTATATAATTAAGTAAATCAAAGTGAAGGTTTTTTCTGACACGGAGATATAATACTGCATCTGAAAACAAGGTTTCGTACTTAGTTTAGGTAAAGAAGAATATTGGGTGTAATCTCTTTACTGTTATGCAGTAAAGAGATTTTTTTATGGAGGTAAAATGGAAAACAGAATAGGAATAGTAGGAATTGTTATTGATGACCCCACAAAATCAGCAGAAAAGGTTAATGAAATATTAAGCGAGTTTTCTGATATTGTTATAGGAAGAATGGGGCTTCCTTATAAGAAACGTGCTATTCACATTATATCAATAATGGTTGATGGCACAAATGACCGTATAGGCGCACTTTCAGGTAAAATAGGAAGACTTGATGGTGTAAACGTAAAAAGTGTTTTATCAAACAAAAAATATGAAGGAGATTAAAAAATGAAAAAAATAGTTAGTTTTGTATTGTGCCTTGCGCTTTTATTATCAATGGGATGTGTTAAAAATGAAGAGACACCTTCTCAGGGGACTCAGGGGACGCATAACGCAGATACTTATACTGCGGTAGATATGAAAATTGGTGCTTTAATAGGACCTACCGGTATGGGTATGTCAAAACTTATGGATGACAGCAAGAATAATAAAACTGCCAATAATTATACTTTTGAACTTTTCAGCGCACCCACTGATATTACCGGTTTAATAATTAACGGTGAGCTTAATATTGCAGCAGTACCTACAAACCTTGCCGCAACGCTTTATAATAAAACAAACGGACAAGTTAAGTTACTTGCACTTAATACTTTAGGCGTTCTTTATATCCTTGAAAAAGGAAATACTATAAATTCAATTAATGATCTTGAAGGTAAAAAGATTTATTCATCAGGTCAGGCAGCAACACCTCAGTATGCACTTGATTATGTTTTAAAGCAGAATAACATTAACTGCGAAGTAGAGTATCTGGCAACACATGCTGAACTCGCTACACAAGCATTGGCGGGTAATGCTGATATTATTCTCATTCCTGAACCTCAGGTATCAACGATTCTTTCAAAGAATTCTGAGTTCAGAATTGCTGTTGACTTTAATGCGGCATGGGATGAAGCAACAAATGGAGAAGCTCTTTTCTCAATGGGATGTCTTGTTGTAAGAAAAGATTTTGCTGAGAAAAATCCTGATGCAGTAACGAAATTCTTAGAAGAATATACAGCATCAGTTAAGTATGTAAACGAAAATCCTAAAGATGGTGCAAAACTTATTGCCGAAAATAAGATTGTTCCCAATGAAGCTATTGCCGAAAAAGCTATACCCAATGCGAAAATGGTTACAATTTCAGGCGATGAAATGAAAGAAAAAACAAAAACATATTTACAGATACTTTTTGAAAGTGATCCTAAATCGATAGGCGGTGCATTACCGGGTGAGGACTTCTATTATTAAGAAAATAACTTTAATAATTATAATAACTGCCATATGGTTAACCATATGGCAGGGTATATACTTTATGGTTGATAATCCGCTTTTTGTGGAATCACCCCTAAATGTTTTTTTGAGGTTGGCTGATTTAGCGGCTGAAATTGATTTTTGGGAAACTATAGCTTACAGCATTATAAACATTATGCAAGGCTTTATATTTGGTATAATATTTGGTATGCTTATGGCATTTATAAGTATAAATGAATTTTTTGATAGCTTTTTTGCACCCGTTAAAGTTATTGTACGTGCAACACCGGTTGCATCCTTTATTATGCTTATGTGGATATGGCTTGAAAGGGCATACATACCTGCTTTTGTTTCTTTTTTGATGGTTGCACCAATAATATGGGGTAATGTATCAACAGGTATAAAAAGCGTTACAAAAGAGCATAAAGAGCTGGCAAAAGTATATAAATTCTCCAAAATTAAAAAGTTTAAATATATATATCTTCCTACAGTTTTGCCTTATTTTGCAACAGCAGTTTGCACTTGTTCAGGTCTTGTGTGGAAAGCAGGCATTGCGGCAGAAGTTCTTTGCCAACCTAAAGGTACTATTGGCGCAAAACTTTTTGAAGCAAAAGGGTATCTTGAATATATTGATGTTTTTGCGTGGACGGTTGTTGTTGTAATAATAAGTATTTTACTTGAATTGGCTATAAAAACAATTCTTAAAAAAATAGAAAAACGTTTTAAAATTGCGGGGTTAATGTGATAGATGTTTCTAATCTTACCGTTAAATTTGATAAAAC
>JAZOMK010000369.1:0-2618 GCA_045653985.1 Clostridia bacterium
TGAAGACGAAACAGGTACATTCTTAGGTCTTAAACCTAATACACGTTATCAGGCACGTTGGTTTGACCCCGTAAACGGCAAGTTTATTGATGTGCCTGACGTTATTACCGAAAATGGTGAATATCCTATCCCCGGCAAGCCTTCACAACGCGATTGGGTATTCTTGCTTAATACATATGATCTTGGCGAATATGAAACTGAGGTTTACCCCGAAATCAAAAAGCCTGCCGCTGTTGTTGATATTAAATTGGGCGAAGAAGTTAAGGTTACAGCAGTTAAAGCATTAAGTGAAGATCCGGAGCATCCTGCTTCTAACTTAATTGATGGTAACGAGGAAACTTATTGGGCTCCCCTTGCCCACGCAACCAGCCAGGTATTTGAATTTGACCTTGAAAGCGCTGAAGACGTTAAGTATATTGAATTTGTTTCAAATAATCCTACCCTTATGTACATCCGCTTCCGCGTTTACGGTTCAGTTGACGGTGTAGACTATACCGATATTCTTGCTGAGCGTGCAAACATGATTGTTGGTGTTGGCGGACAATGGCCCAAGTTTATTGACTTCCTTGAGGGCGATAAAAAGTATAAGAAGATTAAACTTTTCATCAACTCAACAAGCGATAAAGATCCTAAGCGTCAGCTTACAAAGATTGGTTTCTACAAGGCATAAGATAAAGGACGTCGCAAGACGTCCTTTTTTCTACCTACGGTTTATTGCAAATTTTAAAAAAGTATGATATCATCACATACGAGGTGAGCATATGAATAATATTGGTGAAAAAATTTTAAAAATACGAAAAGAGAATGCTTTAACACAAATTCAACTTGCGAAGATGCTTTCTGTTACCGATAAAGCTGTTTCAAAGTGGGAAAGAAATATCTGCTTACCTGATATCTTTGTGTTAAAAAAATTCTGTGATACCTTTAATGTTGATATGCAAAGTTTATTGTCTGTAGATTCTGACTGTAATAAAAAAGGAGAAAATATGAGAAATACAAAATTCTATATTTGTAAAAATTGCGGAAACATCACATTTTCAACAGGCAACACAAAAGTTATCTGTTGTAATGATATTATTGAAGAACATCCTTTAACAAAAGCAACGGCAGATACCGCCCTTATAATTGAAGAAATTGACGGTGAAAAATATATAACCTCTTCCCACCCTATGACAAAGGAAAATTATATTTTATTCGTTGCATTTTTAAAGGGTGGCGAGCTTCAGCTTTTTAAACAGTATCCCGAATGGGAAATTAACGTACGTATCCCAAAACGTGCCCGCGGCAGACTTTTATGGTACGCACCTGATATAGGACTTACTTATATGGATATTTAAAGGCAGAGAGTTTTCTCTGCCTTTTTTTACACCATAAATTCGGTGCGTTTAATAATATGATTTTGATATTCAATAGCAAGCTCATTAAAATAGCCACTCCACCCCCACACGCGAACAATAAGGTTTTTATAATTTTCAGGATGCTTTTGTGCATCAAGAAGTTTTTGGCGGTTTACGGAATTTATTTGTATCTGATGGCCACCTAAATCAAAAAATGTTTTAACAAGCATCGCAACTTTTTTAATGCCGTCAGCATGGTTAAATACCGTATCGTGAATTTCTATGGTAAAAGGTCCGCCGTTACAGCAATCGGTTAAATCAAATTTTGAAAATGTTTGTATTGCCGAAAGCGGGCCTTGATTTTTTGCTTGAAAGCTTGGCGAAAAACTTGATGCAAAGGGCTCGCCTTTCTTTCTTCCATCTGCAGTTGCGCCAACATTTTGGGCATACTTTACGTATCCCGTTGCGCTGCCCGTGCCTGAACGGTAAACACCGCCACGGCTGTTTTTTCTGCCGTTAAAATTTTGGCTGAAAGTTTTTAACATATCATCGGCAATTAAATCAACGTAATCATCATTACTTCCCATTTTGGGACAGTTTAACAAAAGCCTTCTTAAATCTTCATACCCCTCAAAATTATTTTTCAGTGCACTTAAAAGTTCTTCTTTGGTTGTAAATTTTTCATCATATACTGCCTTTTTTATGGCGGCAAGCGAATCTGCCCCATTTGAAATTCCGCCGCTAAAAATGCCGATATTATTATACTTTGCACCGCCATCAAAAATCCCTTTACCTCTTTCAAGGCAAGGTGAAATAAGGCTTGAAAGTAAAGGATGGCTTAAATAACGGCTTTCATTACAGATGCTTATAATATTATCACATTCTTCCTTTATAAGCATATGCACCTTATCTAAAAATTCATCAAAAGTATCTGAGGATATAAGATAGTTATTTGTTGCTTTTTCAACAATTTCAGGAAAATTTATTTTGTACATATTGGGTATATCTGCCCCAAATGCAGGCACTATAAATTCCCAGCAAGCGGCAACGGCATAATCACGTGCATCCTCTAAATCATAGTCTAATTTTATAAGGGCAGGTATTACGATATCATCATTGGAATATTGAGGAAAACCCATGCCCATTTTTGTTAAAAGTGTTCCTCTTTCATAAAGTGCAAGAGGTGTGTTTTTATTTACCCTTAAATTGATTTTGGGATCAATCAAATCAAGTTCTTCTGCAGCTTTTAAACATATTTCGCTTAAAGAATTAAAAGCATCA
>JAZOMK010000370.1:0-2816 GCA_045653985.1 Clostridia bacterium
CTGACAAGGCTGCTCTGTGGACCGATTCAAGATATTTCTTGCAGGCGGCTGAGCAGATTGCAAAATTAAAGGACAAGGCAGATATTATTCTTGCTGAAACCGATACTTGCCCCCAAAATAGATATTCAACAAGCGCAATGCAACTTCATACCCATTTTACGGGTACTATTTTAGAAGGTACAAAAGGCGCAAAACAATGGATAACGCGTATGGCAAGTTATGAACCTGAAAGCGGTAAAGCATATAGAAAAGTTCTTTCAAAATACGCAGGGTTCTATGAAAAACTTGCTGATATCGTGCCTGAACTTTCCTTTAACGGTTTAAAAATGCACGTAACAAGCACACCCCAATATAATTTTAAACAAAAAAATTCATTTACGGGTAACGGCTGGAGCGGTTGCGTATTTGAACGTTTAGGCTTGCCTATGTATTTCTCAAATGAACCGGGCGGCATACTTTGTTTAGAAGGAAATGATGATAAAAAGTTCACCGATAATGAACTTCTTGAAGCTTTTAAGGGCAACGTGTTCCTTGCTTCCGATACGGCTGAAAACTTAATTAAACGCGGATTTTTACAGTATATTGGTGTTGAAGTAAAAGAGTGGCAAGGTATTACGCCAACGGGTGAATTTTTACCGATTGCCAACAACAGCACAAAAATGCAGATGCGCTATAAAGAGTTAAAACCCATTTGTGAAAGTGTAAAAGCATATTCTTATGCCTATAATGCTGTAGGCGGTGGCGAAAAGACAATGCTTTTCCCTGCAACAACAATGTATGAAAATGCGTTGGGCGGCAAGGTTTTTGTGTTCTGTGGTACTCCCGTTGCAGAGTTTAACATTTTAGAAGCATTCTCATTCCTTACATATTCAAGAAAACTTCAGCTTGTTGAAATTTTAAAGGAAACGGATAATTTAAAAGCATATTACGTTGAAGATGAAGAAGTTTACTTCAGATGCGCTGATATGTTGGATGGTACTCTTTTTGCATCAGTTATCAATATTAGCTTTGATGCTATTGAAAAAATCCGTCTTTACGTTGCTAAAGAGGTTAAAAAGGTTGAAATTCTTACTTCTGAAGGCAAACGCGCGGAAGTTCCGTTTACTTCTGATGGCGATAATATTTATACAATAGATACGCGTGCTGACGTTTTAACGCCCGCAATCTTATTTATTTCATAAGGAGAAAAACTATGTGTAACATCGCAGGATATATAGGCTCAAAAAAGGCCGCACCTATCTTGTTTGAAATGATAAAAAAACAAGAGGGGTATGCAGGCGGGTACTATGCAGGTATCGCAACAATTAAGGATAATAAAATTTTATCTCATAAACTTACGGGAAGTATTGATATGCTTGAAAATACCTTTGCAAAGGATTTTGAGGGCAATATCGGTGTAATTCATACGCGTTCAAACGCAGGTGGCGGTGATGAATGGGCACATCCCTTTTTAGGTACAAAAAATGGGGAAGTAATAACTGCATATGTGGCAGTTGGCTGTAACGGCTATTTTTCATCAATGCGTGAAGAATTTAACAAGATACCCAAAACTTTATACGATGAAGGCTATACGATGCTTTCTGCAACTAAAGAGGTTGAAAGCGACCTTTATCCATCAATGCCCGATGGTGCAAAGGTACACATGAGCGATGTTATGTGCAACCTTATTTTTAAAAACATCTGTGATGGCTATACTTCAGATATTGCTATGGCAAATGCTTTTTGCCGTATGCCGGGCGAAATTATCGGCCTTAACATAAAAAAGGATGAACCTGACAGAATCGCATGGGCAAAAATCAGCGATGCAATATTTGTAAGCTTTGCTGAACACGGTGTTTATATTGCATCTTCACCTGAAGCCTTCCCTACAGATGCAGGGCAGGTGCATATGCTTCCGCCTAACTCATCAGGCTATATTTATAAGGACCACTATACAGTTATTCCTTTCAAAAATAACCCCTGCAAGGTGCGCGAGCTTGATGGTAGCTTTATAAAAGAAAACTACGACCGCATTTATGAGCTTTTAAAGGAAGAAAGCGCATATTATCCTTTGTGGGATACTATAAAGCCACAGTTTACGGGGGCAGATGTTTATCAGGTAAGCTCAATTTTAAACGTAGTTATTGAAGGCTTGAAGCGTGATAATAAAATCGAAATGCGTACCATTGAAGTTGACGGCGCAAAAGCGGGCATTAAAGCTAAACAATGTATGTTTAAAGCAAAATAATTTTTTACGGATATCTTTTAAAGGTATCCGCTTTTTTGTTAAATAAAATAAATTTGCTATATTGACTTTTACAATATCTGTGTGCTAAAATATAATACACGGATATTTTTTATTTTAAGGAATGATTATATGAAAATTCTTGTTTGTATTAAGCAGGTACCCGGTTCAAATAACGTTGAAGTTGATCCTGTAACGGGCGTTTTAAAGCGTAGCGGAGTTCAAAGCAAAATGAATCCTTATGACCTCTATGCCATTGAAACAGCTCTTTCTCTTTGCGAAAAATTTGGTGGCGAAGTTGAAACCATAACAATGGGTCCACCGCAGGCAAAGGATATTATAATTGAAGCAATTTGCATGGGCGCAAAGGGCGGTACGGTGTTATCTGACCGCAAGTTTGCGGGGGCTGATGTTTTAGCAACTGCATATACCCTTTCACAAGGTATTAAAAAAGCAGGTGAATTTGATATTATTATCTGCGGCAAACAGACAACTGACGGCGATACTGCTCAGGTTGGCGCTGAGGTTGCCGAATATTTAGGTTTGGCAAACGTTTCAAACGTTTTTAGCGTAAATGATATTAAAGATAATG
>JAZOMK010000371.1:0-5359 GCA_045653985.1 Clostridia bacterium
TTGACCTTATTTTAACAAACGGTATTGTAACATATACTATCCCCGGCTTCTGGGATGGCGACAGAATCTGGCGCGTGCGTTTTGTTTGCCCCACAGCAGGCAACTGGACTTACAAAACAGTTTGTACCGATACTGAAAATAAGGGACTTCACGACAAAACCAATACATTTACCTGTACGTTATATGCAGGCGACCTTGATATTTATAAGCATGGTTTTGTAAAAACCGAACCCAACACAAAGTACTTTATGTATGCTGACGGTACACCTTTCTTCTACTTAGGTGATACCCACTGGTCATTGGGCGGTGAAACCCTTGATATGGTTGAAACAATTACAGAACACCGCGTATCTCAAGGCTATAACGTATGGCAAAGCGAGCCTCTTGGTGCATCATTTACCTTTGAAAACGGCATAAACACTATGGACGTTTTACACCTTCAGAATTTCGATAAGAAGTTTAAGGTTATCGCTGATGCAGGTATGGTACACGCCAACGCACAGTTCTTCTTCCCAAGTGCAATGCAAACGCTTATCAACAACTTTGGCGGATATGATTCCACCAAAAAGTATGATGAAACAATTACAGTTGACGGTGTAGCATATAATTTCTACGATCTTTCTGATAACGTAAAAGCTTATTTGGAAAAAATCAGCCGTTATTGGGTTGCAAGATACGCTTCATATCCCGTAATGTGGACCTTAGGACAAGAAGTTGACAATGACTTCTATTGGAAGGTTGATGACCACGTTGGCTGGAGCTATGTGAACAACCCTTACCGCTACGTTGCTGAATATGTTTATAAGTACGATCCCTATAAGAGTCCCTTATCAGGACATCAGGAAGGTCATGGCAGTACTGTAGCATCTGATAATAACGAATATTTCTCAAATGGCACAAAAGGTTCAGCATTTAGAGATGTTAAAGCACATACATGGTATGCTAACCAATGGAAACCTGCTTTCAAGAATATGAACGGTCAGGCAACTGCTGCGGCTGAAGATTACTGGAATAACGGTCAGGGTAAGCCTGTTGTTATGTATGAAGGTATGTATTGTTACCTCTGGACAAAGAACTTCGGTGCCCGCGCACAAGGCTGGTTTGCATATTTAAGCGGTATGTTTGGTCATGGCTACGGCGCGCAGGATACGTGGTGCTATTTAAGTTCTTATAGTGAAAATGATACTCGTGATGATGGTGTTGATGTTATTACACCGGAGGATAAGCAGAATGCAACATGGCAGGATGCCCTCAGTTATGAAAGCTCATATCAGCTTGGCTATATGAGAGATTTCTTTGAAGACACCGTTGGCGATTGGTGGAATCTTATCCCCAGATTTGACGATACCAACTATCTTACAAGACAGTCCGTAAGCGTTACAGCTGAATTTTTAGGAAGTTCGAAAACGCATACGTCATATGCGTACGTTGCTTCAAAGGATGATGCATCAAAATACGTAATTTACTTCTATAATTTCTCTGATGCTTCTCTTGCTGAAAAACCCAATGCGGCAACGGGCGTTAAAAACTGGTATTCTAGCGGTTCAGGCTCCGATATCGGTACTTTCACAGGTACGATTGGTCAGCTTCAAGCAAACACAAGCTACAAGTACGTATGGTTCAACCCAAGAACTGCTGAGTATAGCGCAGAAGGCACCTTTACTGCAAATTCAAGCGGTAAATGGACCATACCTGCAAAGTCAACCGGCGATATGGTGCTTTACGTATACAAGTAAATAATTTAAAAATGGAAAACTGCTACGGTTTTCCATTTTTTTTCACAAAATGATGATAAAATACAACAAAAAACTATTGTATTAACAATAAAAATATGATACAATGTAAACTGAGTATGTATATTTTTTATTTAAGGAGAGGAAGTAATGAAGAAAATATTAAGCTTAATTCTTGCTTTTATGCTTATCGTGCCTTGTTTTTCAATGATAAGTGTTTCAGCAGAAGGCGAGGCGGAGGACAAAATTATCGGTGCAACCCTTAATTTAGGTTCAACCCTTACAATAGATTATTATGCAAAAGTTTTATCAGGAAATGAAAGCGCACAAATGAAGTTTACTTCATCAAGCGGCAAAGTAACCGTTGTTGATGGCGTATACGATAAGGATATGGGCGCATACAAATATTCATATACGGGCATTAACCCCCAGTGTATGAACGATAACATCAAGGCTGAACTTATTTTAAATGATAACGTTCTTGCAGTAAAGGATACTTACAGCGTAAAATCATACTGCGATAACCAGATTAAGAAGAATGCCAGCGCACTCAAAATGAACAGCACACAGTTTAACGCATTCAGAACACTTCTTGCTGACTTGCTTGTTTACGGCGGTGCATCACAGAACTATAAAGACTATAAAGCTGATATGCTTGCAAGCGCTGCTGATTGGGTTCAGAACAACAAAAGCGGTGATTCCAACCCCGTAGGCGTTAAGGAAGTTATCGGCAATCAGGATGCAAATAATAAGGTTAAATCACTTGGTCTTAACATGGCAAACGTAAATAAAATTTACTTCAAATTCATTGCTGAAAGCGATGCAGTTGTTATGTTAAATGGCGCAATCGTTGATTTAAGTGCAGTTAAAAATGAAAATGGTGTTTATACTCTCTACACCGATGATATTAAGGCAACTGAGTTTGATAATGTTTACACCCTTACAATCGAAAAAGGTGGCAACGTAGTTTCAACTGTAAAATACAACGTAAACGCATATATCCAAAGCAAAAAGGATGATGCTACTGTTGGCGAAATCGTAAATGCCCTTTATAATTACGGCTATTCTGCTGAAAAGTACGTTATTGCTATGACACAGCAGGACGCAGGCTTTGATTTAGGTGAAGAAGACGACCTTTTAACAAAACCCGTAAAGAATCTTGTTGCAGATATTGACAGCACCTTTGAAGGCGCATCAAAAGTTGCAGATACTTCATGGGGTACAATCGGTGGAATTCAGCTTGAAATTGTTGATGACGAGTATCAGGGTAAAGTACTTAAAATGACAAAGGCGGCAACAACGAACGCATCATATCATTCAGGTACTTATGACCTTGCAAAAATCATCACAAAAGGCGGCGAGTACGAAATCTCCTTAAAATATAGAATCGTTGGCGGTGTTGAAAGCGTTGCTCCCTTTGATGGCGTTATGCGTAATGATGGCGCAACAAGCTTCGTATCATTGCAAGATAACCAGTACCGCAAAGGCTTAGAAAGTGCTGACGCTGTTGAAGACGGTGTGTGGCATGAGGCTAAATTTATCCTTGGCGTTGAGGAATCAGATATCGGTCAAGGTGGCAAATGGAGATTCTGCTTACATAACATTTATGAAACAGTAACTGAAATTTATATTGATGATTTTAAGGTTGTTGAAAAAACTTATGAAGACTATGCAACCCAGATTTCTTTTGCTGAAACTTGGGTAGCAAATGAACTTGTGCTTGTTTCTGATAAATGGTATAGCGATGCTTATAATGATGTTGACGTTGACCTTATTTTAACAAACGGCACAGTAACTTATGAAGTTCCCGGTTTCTGGGATGGCGGCAAAATCTGGAAAGTTCGTTTTGCTTGCCCCACAGCAGGTCAGTGGACATATACGACAGTTTGTACAGATACTGAAAACACAGGTCTTCACAACATAACAAATACACTTACCTGCACACTTTATTCAGGAAATCTTGATATTTATAAGCACGGCTTTGTAACAACAAGTTACGGTAAAAAATACTTTACTTATGCTGATGGCACACCCTTCTTCTATTTAGGTGATACCCACTGGTCATTGGGCGGTGAAACACTTGAAATGGTAGAAGCAATTACACAAAAGAGAGTTGAACAAGGCTATAACGTATATCAAAGTGAACCTTTAGGTGTAAGATTTGACCTTTCTGACGGTGTAAATATTAAGGATATTACAGGTCTTCGTCAGTTTGATGAAAAATTTAAGATTATTGCTGATGCAGGTCTTACCCACGCAAATGCACAGTTCTTCTTCTCATCACAGATGAACACGTTTATCAAGAAGTTTGGAGGATATTCTAATACTGTTGTTGGTACAATTACTCATAACCATGATAATTATGCTGAAACAGGCACAAAGCAACATCCTATCTATGACCTTTCTGATGAAGCAAAGGCAGCACTTGAAAGATTAAGCCGTTATTGGGTTGCAAGATATTCAGCATACCCCGTAATGTGGACGATGGCTCAGGAAATTGATAATGACTATTTCTGGCAGAATTCAGGTTCTAACGGACATCCTGAATGGGCTTACGTAAACAACCCCTATCGCTACGTTGCTGAGTATATGGGTAAATATGACCCCTATACACATCCATTATCAGCACATATGGAACATTCGGGCTTCGGTGCAAATAATACAGTTGCTGATAGCGGCGACCCCATGACATCCTCGGCATTTAATGATATTGGAGCACACGATTGGTTTGCCGCACAGTGGAAGTCCCTTTATGATGGTAGCGACGTTTCAGATATTGCAAAGATTGCACAGAATTTCTGGAACAGCAGTAAGATTTCCATTAACTATGAAGGTAAATACTGGTATCTTGCAACTAAGGATTTCGGTGCACGTGCACAAGGCTGGGGCTCAATTTTAAGCGGTATGTTCGGCCATGGCTGGGGTGGTCAGGACACTTGGTGCTATTTAAGTACTTATGATGAAAGCGTTGATAGTTACTATGGTACAAGTTCAAGTTACCTTGATATCATTACTCCTGAAGAAAAGCAGGAAAAGACTTGGAAGGATGCCCTTAACTCAGCAAGCTCCAACGAAATGGCAATTATGAAGAATTTCTTTGAAGAAACTGTTGGCGATTGGTGGAATCTTATCCCCAGATTTGAAGATAAGAATTACCTTACACGACAAACTGAAAGTGTAAGGGTAGGTGTGCTTTCATGGGAGAGCTATGGTTCCTATGCAGTTGTTGCATCAAACAGCGATAACACCAAAATTGTTGCGTATTTCTATAACTTTACTGATGAATCTATCGCAGAAAACGCAAACACCTTTAAGGGTAATGATTATAGAGGCAACGCTAAAGACGTTGGTACGTTTACCGGTACTTTTGGTAATTTGACAGCAAATTCAACCTATAATTATCAGTGGTTCAACCCCATAACAGGTAAGGTTGTAAGCGAAGGCACATTTACTGCGAACTCCAGCGGTAAGTGGGATGCAGGGAATAAGGATACTTGCGATATGGTACTTTATATTAGCAAAGCACAATAAGTCGGGCACAAGAAATCTTTGCATTACTGTGTTGTGTGCGGGATGAAAACTCCGTCATTTACGGTTCGTGTAAACTTCCTCGTTTTCACCCGCCC
>JAZOMK010000372.1:0-2210 GCA_045653985.1 Clostridia bacterium
GCATCAAGGCGGCTCATACAGATATTACAGGCGGTAAGATCAACGAAGACGGTTACAAGGACGTTGCAAAGCAGCTTGCAGACCGCTTCGGCTTCAAGAAGGTTGCTATCACACTTCGTTCCTCTATCAGCGCAAACGATAACAAGTGGGCGGCTATGCTCTACGAAAACGGTGAGTACTTCTTCTCCAAGTCATACCTTATGCATATAGTTGACAGAGTAGGCGGCGGTGATAGCTTCGGTGCAGGTCTTATCTACGCTTCACTTAACAATTATTCCTCACAGGCAACCATCGAGTTTGCCGTTGCCGCAAGCTGCTTAAAGCACTCCATCGAAGGCGACCTTAATATGGTATCCGTTGCTGAAGTTCAGACTTTGGCTGGAGGAGACGGTTCCGGCCGCGTTCAACGTTAACCCAAAACCTAAAAATTCATTGCAAACATAAACCCCTTGCGTTTTTTGCAAGGGGTATTGTTTTTTATGTAAGTTCTATTATACCGTCAACGTCGGTTTCGATTAAAATACTTTCGTTGCCGTTAAAGTAGTATAGGTCAAGCTTTTCGTCAGTTTCTTTAAGGTAATAAATTTCCTCAATATTATTGCAGGTGATGGGTGCTTCCATATAGGCTGAAGAAACGTTTTTGTCAATAATTCTGCCTGAGGATAATTTAAGTGTGCCCTTTGTATCAACAGCCGTTGTGCCTGTAACGATATCAGAAAAATACATAAGGGTGTTGGTATCGTTTGATAAAACTGATGCGCTTGTGTACTGTTGTGAGCTGTTATTATACGTAACGCCACAGTTTTCTACCATAAGCTTTTTTGTGCCATCGGCAGAAAGGTGATATAATTCGGCATGACCTGAGCTGGGATTTTTTATGTAGGTTACAGTATCGGTAAGCTCATAATAAACAAGGGAATCAACGTAACCTGTATCGTGGCGGGTGGTTGTAAGCTCGTCGTCATCCCATACAACGTGATAGATTCCACCGCTGTAGGGTACGTCGCCATAAGTTAAAATATAACCGCTTTTCTTTTCGTTGTTTATGGCAACGGTGTAAAGGCTTTCTTCGGTGGTGTTTTTAATAAGCCTTGTGCTTTGCCCCTCGGTATCGCAGTAATAAATAGAGTATTTATCGTGGGATTCATCGGTGCAGATGCTGTAGACAGCGCCCTTTGAGGAGTCAGTTACTGCGGAAAGATTAAAAAAGCTGACGTTGTTGGCGAGGTCAATAAATTTCAATGAATATAAATCAACTGCCGCCAAAGTGCCTTTTTGCAAATCGTAGTCATAGTTATATAAAACGAACAAAATGCTTTGGTCATCGGAAACTTCGGCATAGTAAACGTTGCTGAGGTCTAACTCTTTTTCAAAATTATCGGCAAAAATGCGGTAAGAGTATAAGCTATCGTCATTATTTTCACCTGTTATAACGCTGCTGCCATCATCATTTGTCCAGAAAACCGGGAAAGACGCATCGTGAAGCAACGTTTTTGTGCCGTCAAGCTCATATCTGTAGAGTTTTGAACGCGTTTGAGGCAATGGGTTTGGTTTTTCGGCAAAAATGCAGTTGCCTGATTGTGAAAATCGTACCGTTGTTGGGTTAATGCCTGAATCAAGCAACATAACCGAGCCCTTTGAGTAAAGAAACAGATCGCCTAAACTTTCTTTCTTTTGATTTTTTATGGTAAAAGCGACGTTTTCAAGACCTTCACTTGTGCGCCATGCGGTTATGTTTTGCGCAATTTTTGTGCTTTTTGTGCCGTCAAAAATATATAAACTGCTGTTGCTTGTATAAAGCATCTTTTTTGATTTTGCATCAATGGCATAATCGGCGGTATAAACGGCATTTTCGCTTGTTTTGTCATAAACGTTTTCAGCAACAAGTGTTTTTACGCCATTTTTATAATAATAGATATTATTATCTTTAAGATACGGTACAACATCAATGGTATCGTTAAGCTTATTGGCGATTTTGTGTGCACCTGTGCTTTTTGCGCCTATTCTTGTAGCGTGCTGGTAGATAAATATACCACCAACTGCAAGGCAAACGGTAAGAAAACCGCACAAAGCAAGGATTAAGGGTTTATTTTTAATTTTCGGAAGTTTCATTTAAGCCCATCTCGCGGCAAAGTTCGCCTAAATCGGCGCTTGCACCTTTCTGAATTTCGGCTTCAAGACTTTCTTCTTTTGTACCTGAAGGCAAGTCG
>JAZOMK010000373.1:0-2336 GCA_045653985.1 Clostridia bacterium
TATTATATGTTCGTTATGTTTCACAGAGTTTTCATTGTATTATTTTTAATTTAATGTTATAATAACTAAAATATATAAACTGAAAGGATTACTAAATGAAAAAAAAGAAGCTAATTTTTACACTAATCTACATTGCACTTATCGGCATTGTAATATACTTAGCATTTGGCGGTATACAAAATAAATCGCTTACTCAGAAAGAAATCGAAACTTCTGAATTCAGAAAGAAATTAGAAGCTAACGACTTCCAATACGTACTCGTTGTTAACTCACAAACAGTTTACGGTATCACAGAACAAAACGTAAATAACGTTGATTTAACAAAGGATAAAGAAGATATAAATTCTGAGGTTCAAACCAAATACGAATTCAAAGCATCTATCGACTATACCGATAAATTTGATGAAGATTTGGAAAATGCTGCAAAAAAAGAAGGTGCAAACTTCAAATTTGATAGTATTAAAGTCAGTGCACCATGGTATATTGAGTTTTTGCCATATATCTTCATGTTCATCATTATAGGTATAACAATTTACTTCTTCGTTGCCCAATCTTCAGGCAATGGAAAAGCAATGCAATTTGGTAGATCAACCGCAAAACTTTATGATGACAGCAAAAAGAAAGTAAAATTCAACGATGTTGCAGGTGCTGACGAAGAAAAAGAAGAACTTGAAGAAATTGTACAATTCTTAAAAAGTCCTGATAAATATACAAAAATGGGCGCAAAAATCCCCAAAGGCGTCCTTCTTGTAGGCCCTCCAGGAACAGGTAAAACTCTTTTAGCTAAATCAGTAGCAGGAGAAGCAGGTGTTCCCTTCTTCTCAATTACGGGTTCTGACTTTGTTGAATTATACGTTGGTATTGGTGCCGCACGTGTACGTGATTTATTTAATCAGGCAAAAAAGAATCACCCTTGCATTATCTTTATTGATGAAATTGATGCTGTTGGCCGCAGACGTGGTTCAGGTATTGGTGGCGGACATGATGAACGTGAGCAAACCCTTAACCAGTTGCTTGTTGAAATGGATGGTTTCGTTGGAAACGAAGGTATAATAATAATTGCCGCAACAAACCGTGCAGATATCCTTGACCCCGCTCTTCTTCGTTCAGGTCGTTTTGATAGACAGATTCACGTACTTCCACCTGATACAAAAGGCAGAGAAGATATTTTTAAAATTCATACAAGAAATAAGAAACTTGCTTCAGATGTTTCAGCACACGAAGTTGCCTTGCTTACAACAGGCTTTGTTGGCGCAGATATTCAAAACTTATGTAACGAAGCAGCCCTCCTCGCCGTAAGAAGAAATCGTGAAGAAATCACAATGCAGGATATTAAGGATTCAATTACTCGAGTTATCATGGGACCTGAAAAGAAATCCCATAAAACAACCGAAAGAGAGAGAAAACTTACTGCATACCACGAAGCAGGACACGCCATCGTTGCAAAGGCAACAGAATATTGTGATCCGGTTACAGAAGTTTCAATTATACCTCGTGGTGGCGCAGGTGGTTATACGCTTGTTCGCCCTGAAAACGAACACAGCACCTATTCAAGATTATATATTCTTGACAGAATAACCATGTGTTTTGGTGGAAGAGCTGCAGAAAGACTTATTTTTAATGATATTACAACCGGTGCTTCTGCCGATATAAAGCACGCTACAGAACTTGCTAAAGGCTACGTTACACAATATGGTATGTATGACGAAATTGGTCCTATGTACTTAGGAAACAGCGGTGGCGATGAAATTTTCATTGGTAGAGATTTTGCAACACAGAAAGGATATTCAGAAGAACTTTGCGCTAAAGTTGATGCTGCAATTCGCGATATTATTACAACATCAGACCAAAGAGCTTTAGATATTTTAACAGAAAAAAGACAGATTTTAGATAACCTTGCTGAGGTTCTCCTTGATATGGAAAAAATAACAGGCGAACAGTTCGAGGCAATCTACCACGGCAAGACACTTGCTGATTTCAAGGCAGAAGAAGCTACCACTGAGCAAACCGATTCATCTGATATCGTTTCGGATGAAGCAACAGATACTACAGAAGGATAATAGGAAAGGTTCATACCTTTCCTTTTTTAAAAATGACAAAAAAGAGAAATAAAAATTTTATTTACATATATCCATTGTTATTTTTAGTTTTTCCATTTATTGCTTTTTTCGTTATTTCATTTATACGCTTTTTAAAAACAGATATATTTAATTATTCCAGCAATTTTAAGTATTTTTATGATGTTATATTAAACTATAAGCAGTATATATTACCAACGTTAATCTTTTTTACTATTGCTTTATTTTACATTGCCATAATAAAAATAATAAAACAAA
>JAZOMK010000374.1:0-2700 GCA_045653985.1 Clostridia bacterium
GTTATTCTGGTCACCGCAGGTTGCGTTTTTATCACCAAACTGCAATGCTTTCTGAAAAGAAGCAAGAGTATTTAATCCGCCGTGGGAAACAAGCGCTTCTGCAGTTAATTTACCGGGTGTAACTACCCTACCTTTAAATTGCTTCATTACTTTTTGCCTCCTTTGGTGATCTCAATTAAAATTTCGTCATCAGTATAATAGCGTGAAGTTGTGTATGTGCGCAACTTATTACTTGACGTAATTACGGGCATTTTGCCTGAAAGAGGATTGTTCATATACATTAAGGGGCAGATATATGAAGTTATAACGCCCGTTGCCTTTAATCTTATAGCATAATCGGTTTTATTGAACTCTTTTAAAACAGCAGGTGATGCGGTGAAAACTGTGGGAATAAGCACCTTTTTGTTGCCTGCTTCCTTTAATGATTTTTCAACGTTATCCGTCCACGTTTTTAACTGTTCAAGGCTCATATGGGGGCAACCGATAAAGCAAAGCTTTGGTTTTGCATCCTTATTTTTCCACATAATGGGATAGTTATCATAAACGCGCTGAAGTTCGGCATCATCAATAACGTAAACTTGAGCATCTTCTTTAATAAGATTTTCGCCTGATTCCTTAGCTTCGGGCGTAAGGTTATCAATATGGTAAAGTCCGACTGCACCGTTTGATGCTGTTGCAGCACCAAAGTCTTTAAGATACGTTTTAGCTTCTTCATTAAGTTCACTACCAAGCCATTTATCAAGACCTTTAACGTAAGGAACTGCCTCCATAACCTTCATACCGATTGCTGAACCTAAAAGCTGTGCTTCAGGCTTTTTAGTTGTTTTAATTTCAATTATCCAACTTGCCTTTCTGCCTTCATCGGTAAGCAAACCAAAGTAAGGAACGTAACCTAAAATTGAACCCATAATATCCATAATGCCTGAGTTACGGTTACACCTTGCACCTAAAACTGAATTTGCATAAACAACGGCTGAAGATTCTGCCCATGAAAGAACCTCGCCTTTTTGAGGCACGTTACCCATTTCGTCCATATAGCAGGTACAGGAGAAAGCATCTTTATCCATAAGACCTAACTTATTAAGCTGGCCCTCATAAAAATCCTGCTTTGAGTACATGAACTTATTAAAAATAAAGTTCTGTAAGAAGTTTGCAGGAACTTTTTTATCTAAGGGTCTTGGATCGCAAGAGAATTTTTGTTTGGAAACTGCGCCTTCTTCAATTAACTTGTCCATTAAATCATAAACAGGACCTAATGCCTTAAGACCAAACGAAGTTACAAGGTGATTATATTTGCTTGTTACGGGTACAAGTTTTGTTGCACCGAAAAGCTCACCATAGCGAACAAGAGTTTCCATAACCTTTTTTAAGGTTTCGCCCTTTTCGCCATTTAATATTTGTTGCTGTTCGTTAGTTAATTCCATATTAAATACACCTTTCGTTAAATTTTCATTGCGGCATCCCAAGCCTGCCAGATAACTGTACGAAGGCTGCCAACCTTATCAGCATCACCGATAATGTGAACGTTTTTAGCCTTTTTGCAAACGGGTGCAGGCTTATATCCAACTGAAAGAATTACACTATCAGCTTCAATATCAACTTTTTCGCCGTCTTTTGTAAGAATGGTTACGCCGTTTTCGCGAATCTCTTGTGTTTTGGCTTCAAGGTGAACCTCAACTTTATTAGCATTAAAGAAGTCTCTGAGGAAGCTTGTATTTGCAAGGCAGATTTTATCAGATACGATTAAATCATTCTTCATTTCAACAATTACAGGTGTCTTGCCCTGAAGGTACAAATCATATGCGATTTCACAGCCGGTAAGGCCACCGCCAACAACTACAACCTTATTTCCTACACTCTTATTCTGAAGGAGGTAATCAATAGCTTCAATGCCAAGTTCAGCGCCCTTAATGGGAAGTTTATTGGGGGTTGCACCCGTTGCGATAATAACCTCATCAGCGCCAAGTGCAGAAATATCTTTTACTTCGCAATTAAGATTTATTTCAATGGGATATTTTGTAACTTCGCGTCTGTACCAAGTGATAAGATCCTTATCCTTTTCTTTAAAAGAGGGTGCGGCTGCGGCAATAAATACACCGCCTAACTTATCGGTTTTTTCATAAAGTTTAACTTTATGACCACGTTTTGCACAAACGATTGCAGCTTCCATACCGCCTATACCACCGCCGATAACAGCAACGCTTTTTGACTTTTTGGCAGGAACGATTTTATATTTATCAGATTGCATTACCTGTGGATCAAGTGCGCAACGTGCAATATGGCTTGCATCATGAATTGACTGTGCATTGGCAACGCCCTTATAATGCGCCATATTGAAGCAAGCATTATGACAGCAGATGCAAGGACGGATATCCTCTAACCTATCCTCAATAAGTTTTGTAACCCATTTAGCATCAGCAAGGAATTGACGTGCAATACCAACACCATCAATCAAGCCTTCTTCAACGGCTTTTGCACCGTCTTCAAATTCCATTCTACCAGCGCAGACAACAGGAATATCGACAAACTTTTTAATATGTGCAACGTCATTTAAGTTGCAGTTTAAAGGCATATACATTGGCGGATGTGCCCAATACCACGAATCGTATGTTCCGTTATCCGCATTGAGCATATCGTATCCCGCATCCTGAAGATATTTTGCCGCTTTTTCGGATTCCTCCATTGCCCTGCCAACCTCGG
>JAZOMK010000375.1:0-2170 GCA_045653985.1 Clostridia bacterium
AATATATTGACTTGTTTTATGTAAATATTGACATAGGGGGTGTTTTATTGGAAGACTTTATATATGAGCATCACTTAAAAATTAAAGAAGATACTTTTTGCCCGTTCAGAGTCACTTTCTCAAAGAACCACACAACCGATACGCGTACTTATTGGCATAAGAATATTAAATTTTTCCTTTTTACCGATGGCAATGCCAGATTGCAATACGGTTCTGAAAGCTTTGATGTAAAAGCAGATGATATTGTCATAATGAATTCTAATACCATTCATCGCATCTACAATATGAAAAATTTATACTTTTGTTTTTTAATAGTTGACGAAGCATTTTGTTGTGAAAACGGTATAGATATTGAAAAATGTATCTTTGAAAAGAAATTTGTTGATGAAGAAGCGAAAGAACTTTTTTTAGATGCGGCAGAAAAGGTTAAGAATTATAGGGAAAATGAAATTTTTTCAAGCACGAAAGCAAGATGCGCCGTTTTAAATCTTCTGACCTATTTGTGCACCAACTACATTAAATCCTTTGATGAAGTAAAAGATAATCACCAATTTTCGGAAAAATACGTCAAAGAAACCTTAAAATATTTAAATGATCATTTTACCGAAAAGGTACAACTTGAAACGTTAGCTTCATTGTGCGGGGTTACTAAATTTTATTTGGCAAGAGAATTTAAACGTTTTACAGGGCAAACTATTTTCAATTATATAACTGTACTTAGGTGCAAAATGGCGCAAAACTGTCTTTCAAGAGGAATGTCCGTAACGGAAACCGCCATCACCTGTGGCTTTGATGACATTTCAAGTTTTTCGCAAACTTATAAAAAAACAATGGGCGTTTTGCCAGGCACCGTAAAGAAGCAGATAAAAAAATAAATCCCCTTCCAAGGGGATTATATTATTCCTTTATCAAATTAAATGCACCACGTTTAAGAATATCGATTAAATCATCCTGGTTTTTTAAGCGCTTTGCGGTTTCGATGCCACCGTTGCAACAAGCGTATTCACCGTGGGTATCGCCACCTGAAACAAGAAGTAAATCTTTGTGGCTTTCGTAATATTCTTCTGCTTCCATATTATTTATCTGGGTGTTACAGTAATTATAAATTTCAATGCCGTCAATAAAATCAGCCATAACACCAATTTCTTTTATGTAATCGCGGTCTCTGAATGGGTGCGCCTGATAGATAAGCACGTTGTATTGCTTTAAGGTTTTATTCCATATTTCAGGATTAGAGGTATCAAGTTCGGGGTGGTTATAAAGCATTTCGGGGGTAACACCGTAAATGAGAATTTCCTTGCCACCGCCTACGCCTTGCTCAATACCAAAAAGAAAATCTAAATCAAGTTTTTCACCTGCTGCTTTAAAGGCGATATAGTCGTCCTCATAAGCTTTTACAAAATTATTCCAAGGAAGTTTTCTGTCAATGCCCGTGTTTCCGTGTTTAAAATGATTTGTTATAACACCGCCCTGAAAACCGCCCTTTTTTAAAAGTTCAGCCATTTCTTCTGCTGTTACTTTTCCGCAAGCGGAGCAGGGTAAAGTGTGCATGTGCATCTGATATTTATATCTGCTCATATGTCAATAACCTCCATATACACGTCGTTTTTAGGCATATTCATTCTTTGCGCAACTTGCTTGATGGCACTTTTTTTGTCGATGCCCTCATTTAATAATAATTGCACTTGTTCTTTAATTGATAAATTTTCAAATTCTTCGGTTAATGCGTTTTCTTTTTCGGCTAAAACAAGAACAAACTCGCCTTTTATTGTGGGCATTTTTTCTTTCCATTCATTTAATGGGAAGGTAACACATTCTTCGTGAATCTTTGTAATTTCCCTTACAATGGCAATTTCTCTTGAGCCTAAAGCATCGGCTAAATCTTCAATAGTTTTTTCTAAATGATGGGGACTTTCGTGCAAAATAACGGCACGCGGTTCTTTTTTTAATGCTTCAATGCGCTCTTTGCGCTCTTTGCCCGTTTTAGGTAAAAAGCCTTCAAAAATAAAACGGTCGCACTTAAAGCCTGAAAGCACAAGGGCGCAGATGCCTGCACTTGCACCGGGAAGTACCGTAACGGGTAAATTTCTTTCCCTTGCTTTTTTAACTAAAATATAACCGGGGTCTGAAATGCAGGGCATACCCGCATCAGTTACAAGTACGATATTTT
>JAZOMK010000376.1:0-2264 GCA_045653985.1 Clostridia bacterium
CAAGATATCTGCGCCACTCGTTTTTAACCCACGTTGCGTTAAAGTAATCGGTTCTTGAACCTATAACAATCATAACGGGGGCTGATGATAATGCCGCAAAAATGTAAGGTTCGTACTTTTCGCCCGCAACGCTTTTAAGTGTTTCTTCCGCAAAGAAGATTTTAAATCCTTTATCCTTTAAATGGAAGTAAAGCTTACGCGCAACCTTGCTGTCCTGAGTTACTTCACCATCTGCGCCTGTGCGCTTATAGCTGATAAACACGTCATAGGGCGGTTCTTTATCAACTATTTTCAAAAAGTCCCTTGAAATTCTGTCAATTTCCTCAGCGCGCTGTTTAAATGAATCAGCCGATTTTTTAGATGCGTACTTCATTGCCGTCTGGAAATGTTTATCATCCAAAATAGAATCACGATTGATTCTGTTGCAAGTAGGCATTTTCTTTTGTGTTATTGGGTCAATTTCATAGGTAATACCGTACTTACACAAAACAAGACCAAAATGAGCCTCTGCCTGAGTGTTATCAATATCTAAAATTCTTTGATATATTTCAGCCGCTTCTTCAAAGTCCTTGTGATCCCACGCATCGTCTGCCCTGCTGTACAAATTAAGATATTCTTCTCTTTTTTCGTCCACCGGTGGAACGTACAGATTACCGCAAGAAGGGCATATTGCCGATTCTGCGTTATCTTCAAAAATTATGGTATCACCGCAGGATTTACATTTTAAACTTACCACTATAGTTCACCTCTTGCAAACGTATCAATACTGTGTTAACTTTGCAGCGATTGCCAATTTATTTCTTTCATCAATCGTTAAACAAAGTTCTTTTGCTAAAGGCATAGCATCCTGAAAATTGCCCTGACGTACAAAATCATCAATCTGATTGATAGTTATAATTAACTTCTGCTCAATTTCGATTAAAGAATCAGCCGTCATGGGGTCAGAATGTCTTAACATATCAGCCGCCTTTTCGATGGTCTTTTTAAGTTCAGCATCTTCTGTGCGGGGGATAAGTACAAGAAGCTTTGCGTGCATCTGTCTTATATAGCTTACCTTGTATGCAGTTTCCTTCTTAACGTCTTCTACATGGCTTTTTTGTAAGAAGCAAGGAAGTGCAAGCACAAGGAAGAAAATCATAAGCAAGAACTGAGGTACAAATACAACCTGCCATGATGCTTCGATTATCATAAACAATAATGCTGTTAAAATTTCAACAACTGCATAAATGGCGCACCAGCGGATAATGGGGAAACTGAAAACCCAATCAGCAAGCTTCTTTGCGCTTTTAACGCTGAGATATGCTATAAAGTAAGCAAGCAAAATGCCTACGTTGGCAAAGGCGAAGGAAATCCAAAAAGAACTTCCACCATCAAAGCCGAAAATTATAAATGTTAAAAATGAATATAAAAATACTGTTATACCTGCAAATATGCCAAAGATTGCCTTTGCTTTTTGCTTATCTACCTCAAATTTCATTTTTTATACCTCCCTCTGATGTCCGCAATTAGGACAGAATTTTGATTTAATATCTTTAGTTCCGCAGTTTTTGCATTCCCATACGTCTAAAGCGGGATTCATTTTGCCGCATTCAGGGCAGAATTTTGAAGTTATGTTTATGCAACCACAAGTGCAGTTCCAGCCTGCATTTACGATAGGTCTCTGTGCGCCGCATTCAGGGCAGAAATTACTTGTAATGCCGTTTTTACCGCAAGCGCAATTCCAGCCGCCTGCCACTGCGCCGTTTACTTGTTTGCCGATTTGTGAAACATCCTGCATAATAGGTGCCATAGTATCCCTTGCCATACCTGCAACACTGCCTACTGCGCCAAGTGTTACGCCTAAGCCGATCATATCGCCAACGGCTGAGCTTACTGCACCGCCTGCGCCTGAACCGCCACCGTTACCGGTACCGGGCAAACCATTCTGCATAGCCTCCAAGCCAATCTGGCGTGAAGTTTCTTGTGTATATGTATAGCCCTTTGAACGCATTTCTTCTGCTTCGGCTTGTGCTTGTGAGCTGTATGCGCTTGCCGTTGCGCTGCCTTCAAGTCTGATTCTTTCAGCCTCACCCTGTGCCTCAGCAATGGTCTTTTCAGCTTCAGCCCTTGCCTTTTCAACGCTGATACGTGCAACTTCTGCTTCGTTGGTTGCTTCCATTGTCTTTAACTTGTTTACCTTTTCCTTTTCAGCATATTCAAGTTCAGCATCTGCCTTAATGTAAGTAAGTGTAGCCTGCCTTCTTGAAAGCTCAAGAATCTGCTCA
>JAZOMK010000377.1:0-9769 GCA_045653985.1 Clostridia bacterium
GATTGAATAACTTAAAGTGCCCAATTCCTCAACCAAACAAGGCTTTTGGCTTATTTGGGGGTATAAAAGCGTTTCACAAGTGCCGTGCATAAGCGTACGGATTGAGTTTATTGGGTCAACGTTGCAATGGGGTACAAAGTAAGCATAGGGGTGTGTTGTAAGCATATCGGTAGCTTCGCCCTGATCTTCAATAAGCCATGAAGCATTATCAACTGAAAGACCGTGCATACCGCTTATAACCATTCTTTCAGGATCGTTTGCACGGATTGTATTTGCGATTAACGATGACCAGTTATAGGCGATTTCTCTTGGTGCGCAAGGCGACATACAGTTGCACTCATTACCTAAATTCCAAGCGTAAATTGCTTTTTTATTCTTAAAACGCGAAACGATGCCCGTAACAAGCTTAATTTGGAAACGCAATGATACGGGATCGGTGTAAGTGTTTTTGCCTTCTAATGCTGTTGGGGCGAACATTCTGCCGCTCATCCAGCCTGTTACAAGACCAACGATAAGCTTAAAACCGTATTTTTCGGCTAAATCGCAGAAAATATCGAAACGTTCAAGCATGGTTTCGTCAAGATAATAGGGGTTGGTGGGCTCGGTTAAATCCTTCATAAGATAATCTCTTATTGAAAAGCCACCACCATAAAGTGTAACGATTGGCTGAAAATCGCGCCAGTTGATAAATACGCGCAATGCGTTTACATTGTTTTCTTTTAAAATCTGAAAATCCTTTTCGACTCTTTCAGCATCCCATTGCGCCCACATATCTGTGCCTGCGTGGCTTGCCCAATAGTTGCAACCCAATAAAAAGTCCATAATAAATCCTCCATAAATTTTGTTTATTTTATTATAAAGTTTAGTAATGGCAATGTCAATATATAAAAAACACAATATTTAAAGGTTTTTACTTAATATTTCAAGATGATAAGTTAATAAGGGAAATAAAAAAACAGGCTCAAGGCCTGCTTTTTAAACCAAGAAGATAATCAGTAGATACTTTGAAAAATTTTGCAAATGCAATGATATCATCTATTGAAGGTTCGCACTTATTACATTCAATGTACGAAACCTTACGTTGCGTCATATTAACTTTTTTACCGAGCTGCGTCTGATTAAGGTCAAGATCCTCTCTTAGGTTTTTTATTCGCTCGCCAAAAGTAAACTCCATAAAACCATCACCAATAAGCATTATACATTAGATAAAAACTTTCTATTGACTTTTAGACAAAAAACGTCTATAATATTTTTGTACACAAAAGAAAGGAGGGGGACGTTGTGGGTGTTGCTGCGTTAGTTTTAGGCTTAGTAAGCATCGTAATCAGTCTTTTCTTCAGCTATGTAGGCTGGGTAGGCATTATACTTGGCATTATCGGTATTGTGCTTGCTGCTGTTGCAAGAAAGAATGGCAAAGGTGGCGTAGCTACTGCAGGCTTGGTTCTTTCAATTATCGGCACAGTACTTAGCGCTATCTTATATTTAGCTTGCGTTGCTTGTGTTGCAGGTCTTGCAGAAGCTGCAAAAGAAGCAGGTCAGCTTCAGTAAACTAATAACCTTGCCTAATGCAAGGTTATTTTTCTACACAACGAAAAATATATGTATCCCTTTGTAAATATTTTTGGAAGAACTGTTCCAACCTATGGACTTTTAATGACTGTAGGCATTATAACAGTTTTTTTATTTGCTTTCCGTAGACTTAAAAGGCAGGGAATAGGTATTGATGATGCGCTTATTGTATCTGCCTGCACGCTGTTTGGTGCGCTTACGTGTGCAAGCGTACTGTATGCTTTTGTAACGTATCCGGTTGATTTTATAATAAAAGCTATTTTTACCGGCGACTTTTCTGTTTTTGGCGGACTTGTTTTTTATGGCGGACTTATTGGCGGAATGATTGGCGCAATGGCGGGCTTAAAAATAGCAAAAGCGGATTTTAAGAAATTTGAAAATGCCATTATTCCGTTTTTTCCTATAGGGCATGGTATAGGCAGAATAGGCTGTGTTATGGCGGGGTGCTGTAACGGCTTTGAATATGATGGGATTTTTGCTATAACCTATGGCGGCCATAGCTATTTTCCCGTGCAAATAATTGAAGCACTTTTAAACGTTTTAATTGCAGTATTTTTAATTTTGTATTCTAAAAAAGACCGCCCAAAATATAATATTTTGTTGCTTTATTTGTCTTTTTATTCCCTCAGCCGTTTTACTCTTGAATTTTTCAGGGGAGATGCTGTGCGTGGCATCCTTTTAGGGCTTTCAACTTCACAATGGATTGCCCTTACATTGCTTGCGCTTTCAGCAGGCTGGGCTTATATAAAAAAGTTTAACCACACTTAACTGTGTGGTTTTTTTGTGGCACATAGGTTTTTTTAGCATATTATATAGTGTAGTCATTGACTACGGAAGGGGAAGTTTTTTATGTGTATTTTAAGAAATGGCAGTTGTAACGGATGCAACACTTGCAACTCATGCAATTCCTGCAACAATAGCGGTTGTAGCTTGTGTAACAATGCAAATAATACCTGCAATAACGGTTCTTCAAGCAACTGTTCAAGCACCTGCCATTGCACGAATTCATCTTGCTGCACAGGTTCGTGGATTGGTTAGGCATTGATCTTATTTTTTATGGGAGCGGATAATATCTGCTCCCATTATTTTTTATAAAAAAAGGAAAAAAAGTGGTTTACACCGTATTTAATTTATGGTATTATATATATAAATATATTATATATATAATAAAAGGGTGAAAACTCATTTTTCATCCGCCTAAAGAAAGGAAAAACGTTATGACGGAAAACAACTATAACGCATCGCAAATTCAGGTGCTTGAAGGTCTTGAGGCTGTCAGAAGACGCCCCGGTATGTACATCGGTTCAACTGATGAACGCGGTCTTCACCACTTGGTGCAGGAACTTGTTGATAACTCTATTGATGAGGCATTGGCAGGCTTTTGTAACACAATTACCGTAACCATTCACGAAGATGGCTCATGCTCGGTGCGCGATAATGGACGTGGTATCCCCGTTGACATTCATGAAAAGTATCAGAAACCCGCAGTTGAGGTTGCACTTACCGTACTCCATGCAGGCGGTAAATTCGGCGGTGGCGGATACAAAGTTTCAGGTGGTCTTCACGGCGTAGGTCTTTCAGTAGTAAATGCACTTGCAACTGACCTTCACGTTGAAGTAAGAAGACAAGGCAAAATTCATGAGCAAAACTATAAACGCGGTGATGCTGTTGATTCACTTACCGTTATAGGCGAAACGGATGAAACAGGTACTTGCGTACGTTTCTGGCCTGATCCTGAAGTTTTTGAGACTATCGTGTTTGATTTTGATAATCTTAAAAAGCGTTTAAGAGAGCTTGCTTTCTTAAATAAGGGCATCCGCATTACCATTGAGGATAAGCGTGAAGAACATAAGGCTTTAGAAAGTTTCCATTATGAAGGCGGTATTATTGAGTTTGTTGAATATTTAAACAAAAACAAAACTCTTTTACTTGAAAAACCTCTTTATTTTGAAGGCGTTAAGGAGACAAGCACCGTTGAAGTTGCAATGCAGTATAATGACGGCTATAATGAAACCGTTTATACCTTTGCAAACAACATTCAAACCCACGAAGGCGGTACGCACTTAACAGGCTTCAGAAATGCTTTAACAAAGGTTGTAAACGAGTACGCCCGTAAATATAAAATGATAAAGGATTCAGAACAGAATCTTTCAGGTGAAGACGTACGTGAAGGCTTAACGGCAATCGTATCAGTTAAGCTTGAAGAGCCTCAGTTTGAAGGACAGACCAAGACAAAGCTTGGTAACTCTGAAATCCGTCCCATAACAGAAAATATCGTTTCTGAAAAGTTAGAAGCTTTCCTTGAAGAAAATCCTCAGGTTGCAAAGGGCATTATTGAAAAGTGCTTGATGGCATCACGTGCAAGAGAAGCTGCAAGAAAAGCAAGGGAATTAACAAGAAGAAAATCAAGCCTTGATACTTTCTCACTTCCCGGCAAACTTGCTGACTGTTCAGAAAAAGACCCCACAAAATGCGAAATCTTCATCGTTGAGGGTGATTCTGCAGGCGGCTCTGCTAAAGATGGCAGAGATAGAAAAACTCAGGCTATTTTGCCCCTTCGCGGTAAGATACTTAACGTTGAAAAAACACGTCTTGATAAAATGCTTCAGAATAACGAAATACGTTCAATGATAACTGCTTTCGGTGCAGGTATTGACGTTGAATTTGATGAAAGCAAGTTAAGATATCATAAAATTATCTGTATGACCGATGCTGACGTTGACGGTTCACACATCCGTACATTGCTTTTAACGTTCTTCTTCCGTCATATGCCACAGCTTATTACCGGCGGTTACGTTTATGCGGCACAGCCACCGTTATTTAAGGTTACAATGACAAGAACCAAGCAGGTACACTACTGCTATTCCGATGCTGAATTAAACGAGTTCCTTGATTCCATTAACAGGCAGAACTATGAGGTTGCCCGTTATAAAGGTCTTGGTGAAATGAGCTCAGAACAGCTTTTTGAAACTACAATGAACCCCGAAACACGTATCTTAAAGCGTGTAACAATGAAGGATGCCATTGCCGCTGACCAAATTTTCACCATTTTAATGGGTGATGAGGTTGAGCCAAGACGCCAATTTATCGAAGAAAATGCACGTCTTGTTTCAGACGATGAGCTTGATATTTAAGGAGGTAAAGATAAATGGAAGATAACAACAGAATTATTGATATTGACATTGAATCGGAAGTTAAAAAATCCTTTATTTCCTACGCTATGGCGGTTAATATCAGCCGTGCATTGCCTGATGTACGCGATGGCTTAAAGCCGGTACACAGACGTATCCTTTACTCAATGCACGAAAACGGCTATACCTTTGATAAGCCTACAAGAAAGAGTGCACGTATCGTTGGTGACGTTATGGGTAAATACCATCCCCACGGCGACTCGTCAATTTACGATGCTTTAGTACGTCTTGCACAGCCTTTCTCAATCCGCTATACACTTGTATATGGCCAAGGTAACTTTGGTAATATGGATGGCGACCCTGCTGCTGCATCACGTTACACAGAAGCAAAGCTTTCAAAAATCGCAGGCGAACTTTTAGCAGATATTGATAAGGAAACCGTTGATTTTTATCCTAACTTTGATGAAACTGAAATGCAGCCCCGCGTTTTACCATCAAGATTCCCTAACCTTATGGTAAATGGTTCTGACGGTATCGCAGTTGGTATGGCAACAAACATCCCGCCCCACAACCTTAATGAGGTTATTGATGGCGTTGTTGCTTTAATTGAAAATGCTGACGTTACCGTTGAAGAACTTATGGAGCATATAAAAGGTCCTGACTTCCCAACAGCAGGTCAGATTATGGGTATTTCGGGCATCCGCGATACTTATATGACGGGCCGTGGCAGAATCGTTATCCGCGCAAAGCATGAAATTGAGCAGATGACTGCTGACCGCCAGAGAATCGTTATTACCGAAATTCCTTACCAGGTAAATAAGGCACGTTTAATTGAACGTATTGCCGAACTTTATAAGGACAAGATGTTTGAAGGCTTATCCGACCTTCGTGATGAATCAAACAAAGAGGGTATGCGAATCGTTCTTGAATTAAAGAAAGACGTTAATCCTCAGGTTATACTTAACTTCCTTTATAAGCACACACAGCTTCAGGACAGCTTTGGTGCAATTATGCTTGCACTTGTTGATGGCGAACCTCGTGTACTTAACTTAAAAGAGATGCTTTATTATTATCTTGAGCATCAGAAGGAAGTTGTTACAAGAAGAACTAAATTTGACCTCGATAAAGCTCTTGCCAGGGCACACCTTGTTGAAGGCTTCCTCCGCGCATTGGATATTATTGATACTGTTATTGCACTTATCCGTTCAAGCCAGACAACAGAAATTGCAAGAAACAGACTTATGGAGGAACTTGACTTCTCATTGGAGCAGGCAAAAAGCATCCTCGATATGCGTTTACAGCGCTTAACAGGTTTGGAGAGAGAGAAGCTTCAGGAAGAATTTAACGAACTTCAGGAAAAAATTACATATTATCGTGCTATCCTTGCTGATCCTCAGATGGTACTTGATATTATTAAGGAAGAACTTTTAGTTATCAAGGACAAGTATGGTGATGAAAGAAGAACCGAAATTACTGCATCCTCTGATGAAATTGATTATGAATCACTTATCCAGCAGGAGGATATGGTTGTTACAATGACTCATTTCGGCTATATTAAGCGTGTACCTGCTGATACTTATCGCGCACAGAACCGCGGCGGTAAGG
Source organism: Clostridia bacterium (assembly GCA_045653985.1). Lineage (GTDB taxonomy): Bacteria > Bacillota > Clostridia > Christensenellales > QALW01 > UMGS1322. Next base: position 6,306 of record JAZOMK010000377.1, read on the forward strand.
GCGTTTCAGGTATAACGACAAGAGATGAGGACTTTGTTGAGAGAGTATTGGTTGCAAATACACATACCGATATGTTGTTCTTTACAACGCGCGGTAGGGTGTTCCAGTTAAGATGTTATCAGGTGCCCGAAGCAGGCAGAACTGCAAAGGGTAGCGCTATAGTAAACCTTCTTAACCTTGATGGTGGCGAAAAGGTTACAACGGTAATCACGCTTCCTGAAGGCGATGAGGCAAGGGAAAATATGAACCTTGTTATGGCAACGCGTCAGGGTTATATTAAAAAGACTGCGCTTTCTGAATATAACATCCGCAAGAACGGTCTTATTGCCATTATCCTTCGTGAAGGTGATGAACTTGTAAACGTTGAGCTTTCCAATGGCGAAAATGACGTTTTACTTGCAACAAGCATGGGTAAAGCCATCCGCTTTGAAGAAAAGCTTGTTCGTCCTATGAGCCGCGCAACAATGGGTGTTACTGCAATCAACCTTCAGGATGATGACTTTGTTGTTAATATGGCTGTACTTAAAGGCGATAGTGAAATTCTTACCATTACCGAAAATGGCTTCGGTAAGCGTACTGAATCAAGCGAATATCGCGTAACAGGCAGAAATTGTAAGGGTATTATCACACATAATCTTACTGAGGAAACAGGCAATATTGTTGATATGGCATCTGTTACCGGTGAAGAAGATATTATGCTTATTACTTCTGATGGTACAATTATCCGTACTGAAGTTGGTCAGATTCGCTCAATGGGCAGATCAACAAAGGGTGTAAGAGTAATGCGTATTAAGGATGGCGTTAAGGTTGTTGCCGTTGCCACCGCACCTCATGAAGAAGAAAAAGAAATTACTGAAGATGCTGAAACTGTAACAGTTGAAACAAGTGATATTGAAACACTGTAATGAAAGGAATTTTTTAAAATGACTAAAAAGGTTTTTGCTATTGTAGGTTGCATTCTTTTAGGACTTAATTTTGGTATTGTTGCAGGATATACACCTATATTCCTTATTTTTACAATGTCGCTTTTTCCTGAGAATCCACTTACGGGAAATATTATGGGAGCTTGTAACATCATTTCGGCAACAATCACAGTTATTGGCACATACGTTTACGGATATATGAAAAAACGTGAACACGAAAGCATAAACGTTTACGGTATGACTACAGCTATAAGTTTTGCGATTGGCGCAGTTTTAATGGCTATTGTTGTTTATAGAATGGGTGCTGATCCCAACTCAATGCTTAGATAATGTAACAAAAAACGAGCCGTTTTTAAAACGGCTCATTTTTTTAAAAGTAAAAGCGGAAATTACTCCGCTTTTGTTTTTTCTTTTTTTGGTTTATCTTCTTTTTTGGGCTTTGGCTCTTTTTCTTTTTTAGGCTTTTCTTCCTTTTCCTTTTTGGGTTTTTCTTCCTTTTTCTTTTCCTCTTTTTTAGGCTTTTCATTTTCTTCTGCAACAGGAGGAATGGCGATGCGCACTGCGTTTTCAGCTATGGCATGGCTGGCTGATGCTGAAATTGCAAGGGAGAGGGCAAGAGTTAAAAGGCTATCGGTTTCGTTTGTCTTTTTAGCGGCGTCTTGCGATGAATATTCATATAATTCAGCAAAAGAATTGTAAAAAGTTTCAAGGCCATTATGCTTTATTTGCTCAAGAATAATTGCGTTAATTGTGGGAATGGAAAGTTGCCTTTTCATAAGGCATATTACTATAAGCTGGGCAAGGTGGTCTTTGTTATACTTTTTCTTTTCAGGTGCGGGAAGCGCGTTCATTTTAACGTAGTTGTTTATCATTGATGGCGTAAGGGCATCGTCAGATAAAATATAAGGGGAAAGGTATTTCTGCATTAAAGAAATAACCTGATCCATGTAAAGCTCAAAATCAGGTAACTCGTTATAACGGGGAAGCTTATGTTTAATAAGGCTTGCAACGTAATTTTCCATATCAATCACCTTTCTTGTTTTTTAAATTATAGCATATAACAAAAAAATTTGCAAGTATTAGTTGTAAAAACTCTTGACAAAGTTTATGAAAAGATATAATATAGTATTGAAAACTATGTGAGAGGGTGAAAGAAATGACGAATATTGATGTTTATGGCGATTCCATCTTAAAAGGTGTAACTTTTGATGATAAAAAAGGCAGATATACCATAAATAATTTGTTTTCGGGGATAAAAGATATAAACGTATTTAATTTTTCAAAATTTGGCTGTACGGTTGATAAAGGCACAGATATTATTGATAAAAACATTGAAAACAGGGGCGTTTCTGAAACGGTTATAGTTGAACTTGGCGGAAATGACTCTGATTTTTGCTGGAGCGATGTGGCAGAAAAGCCTGATCGTGAACATTTTTCCAAAAACACACTTGATAGTTTTTATAAAAAATATTCGGCACTTATTTCAAAGATAAAGGCGCAGGGGGCAAAGCCTATAATAATGAGTATTTTGCCCGTTGAACCTGAAAAATATCTTAATTGGATATGTAAAGACGGCTTGAGTAAGGAAAATATCTTACATTGGCTTGGCGATGTTTTTGCAATTTACAGATATCAGGAGCAGTTTGCCCATACGGTTGAGAAAATCGCCAGTGAGCAAAACGTTAAGCTTTTTGATATGCGTGGTGCGTTCCTCAAAAAGCGTAATATTGGGCAGTTATTTGCGCTGGACGGTATACATCCCAGCCTTGAAGGACAGAAAATTATAAGTGAAGAACTTAATAAATATATAACTTGTAATTTGTTTTAATATATTTAATGTTTGTTTTTTATGTTTACACGTGCAATATAAATGTTATATAATATTTCCGAGGTGAAAAATATGGTACAAGGAAAAATTGACGGAATTTTATATGATATTCCATATATTGAAGAAAAACAGGAAAATTGCACGTTTATAACCGTTAAAAAAGAGGATTATAAAAAGTTTGATGATGTGCGTATTGGTTTATTTACTGCTGCTGCAGGCGATGGCTATTTCGTTTTGCCTGAGCGTTTAAGCGGTGTTTTGCAGTATTTTAATAAAGAGGACAATGACTTTTTGAACGTATGCATGCCAAGCGTTAGCCTTTTGGGTATGATTTCGCCACAAAAAAACGCAATGGTTATCATTGAAGGTATGCGTTATGAAGTTGTTGTTGAATATGGCAAAAGCGGAAACAACTTTAATGCCACCTTTCTTTTAAGATTAAAGACAGAGAAAATTGACGCATATGAGGACATAACGTTCTATTATTATGAACTTTCCCAAAATGCTGATTATAACAAAATAGCGGAAGTCTACCGCAATTATAAGTATAAAAACGGCTTAAAAACCATAATAGATAAGAATCTTCCCGACGTTTTATATTGTGCGGAAGCCCCTGAAATTCGTGTAAGAATGGGTTGGAAGCCTGTACCTGCTGAAGTTGAGTATCAGACGATAGAAACCGAGCCTGAAATGCACGTTGCAGTTACCTTTGA
>JAZOMK010000378.1:0-4793 GCA_045653985.1 Clostridia bacterium
GGCTAACAACGTTAAACTGCATATGGCTACCCTTTTGGTCAAAATAACCGCGGATAAGTGAAACAAAGCTTTCAAGACCTGCCCTGCCTTTAAGTGCGGTGGGGTGGAACTTCATGTTGTATAACGTGCCGTTTGATGCAATGTAATGGTCAAGCCTTGAAACTGAGTTTGCCGCGGCGGTGGGACCTGAAACGTCTCTGCCTGCTGCAGGTGAAACACCGTCAGCAATAGGAGTAAATGCAAGACGACCATCAGGTGTAGCACCGGTCTGTGCGCCTAAAGGCACGTTTGCTGAAACAGGATATAAACCTGCCTGGAATTTACCGCCTCTTGGGTTATCAAACTTTTCAAGTTCCTTTGTATAAACGTAAGCAACTTCTCTTGCAAAGGCGTCAATTTCCTTTTTATCATTGCCGTATTTATCAAGTGAAGTAATATCATCAAGCATTTTTTGATAGAAAGCCTTTTGGTCTTCTGAACACTTGCTTGCGCTTACCTTATTATAGATTTCAAAAATTTCAGCTTGTGAAGGTACTGCACCTTTTTTGTGTAATTCAAATACAACTTGTGCAGTAAGCTTCTGTGCCATAGCGGAATCCATATCTTTGCCAAAGTTATTTTCAACGGCTGATTTGAAATCCTCCATAGTATAAGTTTTGTTATCAAAAACAAGCTTCTTGATTGCCCAAAGTGCGTCGGTCATATTTGCAATACCAAAGCCTTGAGGACCTGTGAAGTTATAAATTGCGCCGCCTTCTTGTACTGATTTACCGCGCTTAATGCAATCTTCAACCATACATGATAAGAAGGGAAGTGGTGCGCGCTCAGCATGGGCAACGTCAATGGCGTTGTCTGAGTTTACCATCAAGCCAACCATATAGTCGCTTTGTGTCTTATATGCGTTAAAGAACTCTTCAAAAGTTGTCATTGATGTAACTGCAGGTGTTTCAGGTGCAACGCGTACGCCCTTATCAACACCTTGTGAAAATACCATTTCAAGAGGTCTTAACATATTAAAGAATGCGGCATCATGCCAGCCCTCCGTTTTGCCCCAACGCTGAGGCTCAACGCAACCGATGATGTTATATTCTCTTGCATCTTCCAAAGTAAGACCGCGTGAAATAAGTGAGGGGATAATAACTTCGTCATTATAATAAGCAGGTAAGCCGATGCCCGTACGGGTAAGGGTTGCCGCCTTAATCATAAGCTCATGGGGTGTTAAGTTCCAAACACGTACTGAAAGTGATGGCGCAGGAAGCATAACGTGCATTGATGCTTCAATACACATATATGAAAGGTCGTTTGTAACGTCAATGCCCTCAGAATTCTGACCACCGCAGATAAGGTTCTGGAAAAGTGAATATCCTGCAAAACCCTCAGCAGATGCGGCATCACGGCACTTGTTAAGGTCGTTTAACTTAACCCAGATGCAGTCCATAAGCTCTTGGGCAAAGTCAATGGTAAGCTTATTTTTGTCCATATCCTTTTTGTAGTAAGGATACATATATTGGTCGAATCTTCCGGGTGAAATTGAATGACCTGAAGATTCCATCTGTATAAGCTGCTGAATAAACCAGAATGATTGGCAAGCCTCATAGAAAGTATTTGCACCGTTTTTAGGAACGTTTCTGCAGTTTGAAGAAATTACAAGAAGCTCCTTTTTGCGTGTTTCATCGCTTTCGTTTTCAGCCATTTCCTGCGCTAAATCAGCATATCTGTCAGCATATTCAATAACAGCATCAAGTGAAAGAATAACCGCATTTAAGAAGTGGCTTTTCTTTGCATAGTTGCCGTCAGAAAATTTGCACTTTTTCAATTCACAAACAGCCTCAGCCCTGATACCGCTTAAACCGATTGCAAGCACTTTGCCGTAATCAACGGTAACGTGGCCTACACCGTTATAGAAGTAGTTGCCAGGGGTGAAGAAGTTATGCTCAATGGCAAGGCGTGTTTCCTCAGCCATATATTCAGTTGCAAGCTCGCTGGTGGTCTTGCCTTTCCAATAAGCGTTTGCTTCCTTTAAACGTGCCTTTGTTTCTTCTGAAATATAAAATGGGTCTGCTGAACGTGTTTCAACTGTGTCAAATTCACTTTCAAGCCATTCGTATGAAAATTCAGGGAAAGTCTGGCAACCTCTTGGTGCTTTTGTTGATGAACCAACAATAAGCTCATTAGGTCTTATTGTTATAGGTATATTTCTTAAAATATGGGCAAAAGCCTTAGCCTTTCTTGTAATAACAGGCTCGTTTTCAGTTTGTTTAAAGGATTCCGTCAACAAAACTGCGCGGTCAGCCTCGATTTCAGGCATATTCTCGTAAAGATGGTCTATGAGTTTCTGAATTCGGGGTGATTTTTCAATTCCTGTAAAAAGTCTCTGGTCCATATATATAAATCTCCTATGATGATATTTTTCCGTATTTTATTTTACAATAAAACAAAGCAAATGTCAACACAAAACAAACAATTTTTTGTGAAATTTAGTCATTTTCAAAGAAAAAGCACGCATAAAACAAGGAAATATGTCATAAATCCATTAAAAAATAAAAAAATAAAATTTGCGGTATTGACATTCGCCATACAATAAAGTAAAATACATAAAAAAGGAGGTATTATATATGAAAAGAGATTATACCGTTTGCGCATATTATTTCCCCCAGTGGCATCATGATCCACAGCACAAAACAAGCCCAACGTGGTCTGAATGGGAGGTTTTAAAAAAGGCTGTTTCACGTTTTGAAGGCCACAACCAACCTAAAATTCCTTGTTGGGGTTATCTTGATGAATCCGATCCCCAAACAAGCGAAATTCAGATTGATGCTGCCGCTGACCATGGTATTGACGTTTTTATCTACGATTGGTACTGGGATATGAACGGTGAAAATACAGGCAAATTCTTAAATTCTGCATTGGAAAAAGGCTTCTTAAAAGCCAAAAATCGCGACAGAATGAAGTTCGGCTTGATGCTTTGTAACCATCGCCAACTTTCACGTCAGCGCTGGGATGAAATGGTTGATGTTGTTATTAACGAGTATTTCCCCCATGAAGAATATTGGACTATTGACGGCGCAAAATATTTCTCAATTTATGAATTGTACACCCTTGTAAAAGGCTTAGGCGGCATTGAAGAAACTAAGGATGCCATTGATTCCTTTTACAAAAAAGCCGAGGCAAAGGGATATAAATTGCATCTTAACCTTGTTGAGTGGGGACTTCAAAAAGAAGAAATTACAGGCGATGCCAACGAAGTTTCCTTGTATTTAGGTGCAAAAAGTATAACAAGCTATGTTTGGATTCATAACTTTACCCCCAAGGCACCTCTTTATGCGCCCTATAAAGAGTGGCGCGACGGTGCAACGCCTTTCTGGGAGAAGTTTGATAAAAAGTTTGAACTTGAATATTTCCCCAACGTTTCACAAGGCTGGGATTCAAGCGGACGTTTTGACCCTGAAAAAGAATATGTTGCCGATCCTAACGGTGGCTATTTCTGCACCATTATGGCAGATAACACCCCCGAAGAGTTTGAAATCGGACTTCAGCGCAGTAAGGAATTTTTAGATTCCTGCAAAAACACCCATAAGATTGTTACCTTGTATGCTTGGAATGAGTGGACCGAGGGCGGATATCTTGAACCGGAAAAGAAGTATGGGTATGGGTATTTAGAAGCAATACGAAAGGTTTTCGGTGTTAAAGAGTAAGGAGAAAAAATGCATTCAATAAGTTTTTTAGATATAAATTCACCGATTTCGGTACACGGAATTCCCTTTTACAATAAAATAGGTGCATTTGAAAGATTGCCCGACTATCTTCGCCAAAAGTATCCTAAGTTCGGCAAGTTAGGCAGAACTTGTGCAGGTGCACGCCTTCGTTTTATGACTAATACGAAGAAGCTTTATGTGAAAATGTGCCTTGAAAACGTTGCGATAGATAAGGGAATGGCGTTATGGAGCTCCGCGAGTATAAACGTGTATGCCGACGAAAAATACGTAGGGCACGCATATCCTAATGATTATTCAACTAAAGTTATTGAGGGCGAGTTCACTCTTGACGGCAAATATCACGATATTACCATATTCTTTCCCCGAAACGAAGTTGTGTGGGATATAAGCATTGCTATTGATGATGAAGCAGATATCCGCAGAGCAACACCCTACAAATACGAAAAACCCATTCTTTTTTACGGCTCATCAATTACCGAAGGCGGTTGCTGTTCAAAACCCGGAAATGCCTACAATGCTTTTATTTCCCGTTGGCTTGACGTTGACTATTATAATATGGGATTTTCAGGCTCGGCGGCGGGCGAACTTGACGTATGCGATTATCTTAATTCTATTGAAAAATCAATTTTCGTTATGGATTATGACTACAATGCGCCTAATTCCGAATATTTAAAAGAAACTCACGAGCCTTTCTTCAAACGCATAAGAGAATATGATAAAAATATTCCCGTTGTATTTATTTCACGCCCCAATCTTGAAAGAGACCCTCTTGACACAGAAAAACGCTTCCGGGTAATAAAACAAACCTATGAAAACGCAAAAAATGCAGGCGACAACAACGTTTATTTAATTGACGGCAGAACACTTTTTGGCACAGTTGACCGTGAAGCCTGCACCGCTGACGGTATCCATCCTAATGATTTGGGAATGTTTAGGATGGCGGAGGTTGTGGCACCTGTTATTAAAAACATACTTGACGGAATGCACTAAATCCTTGAAACTGCGGTTCGCGTCGGCACAAGCTACACTTTACGCTTTCCACAAAAATGTGGAAAGCTTTTTTGTTCCGCTGTGCCT
>JAZOMK010000379.1:0-3346 GCA_045653985.1 Clostridia bacterium
CAAAATCGGTAATATTGAAAAAGCAATAGAAAATGTTAAAAAGGCAATTAAATTATCTGATGATAATAGGCTAAAAGAGAATTTAAAAATATATGAAAACGAAACATAATCATTAATTTTTATTAAATTATATGTTGTTAATTGTATCGTTAGCATTGGTATGTATTACTGTTGTTATTAAAGAGCCTTTGAGCCAATTATCCAAGCGGATAGTTGGCTTTTTGAATATTGACAAAGGGGAATATTTGGGTATAATATAAATTGTAGGATGATGCCTAATTTAGAGCCTTTGAGTCAATTATTCGTAGGGTGGGGTTAATTAAATGTTTTGTCAGGTGTATATGTATGGATGAAAAATATATAATTCATTTTAATACTAAAATTAAAGCAACGGATAGGAATAGATTAACAAGGAAAAACTATTGTATTCCATTAAATAATGTGGATAATGACACTAAAAAAACTATAAAAAGAGCGCAAGAACTACGTGCACGAAATGTTGAGCATCCTTTGCTTATTATGGAATATTATTGGAATATTCCTAATAATATTTTTAAAGATGAAGAACATTATACAGATGAATGGGTAGAAAAACACTATAAAGATTGTATGGAAAACTTTGATTTAAATATGAAATTTTTTGATTCTTTAGATGAGGGGGTTTTTCAAAAAAAATTATCTTCTTTTTGCAAAAAGAAAAGATTTAAAGAAATATTTGATTTGAAAGATGTTTCCGGTGAGAGTGGAATTTATATTTTGATTTTGGATAAATATAAGCAGGCATATATTGGGCAATCTTTGGATATTAAACAGCGGATATTACAACATTGGAGTGCCAAAAAACGCTTTGACCGGTTAATATATGGCCGGGTGGATACATCAGTTCTGTCCATAGATTGCTTTGGTGCTCTCCATACTACGCGCATTTTTTATAAGCCTGTTAAGAGTTATAATGATATTGATGAACTTGAAAAAAATTTTGTAGCAAGTGTGAGCCCAGATTATTTATTAAATCGTTCTGCGGGTGGATTGAATGGCGAAACAATTTCATCAATAAGAAATCTTGCATTATTAGCAAATATGAAAAAAAGAAAATTAACATAATAAATATTCATTATGCAAAAAAATCCACACCAGTAGGTGTGGATAAAATTTTAATCTTCAAGACCTGTTGCTTCGATAATTGTTACGTTGGGGTGTAACTGTAAAAGTGAAGCAGGAACTTGTGTTGTGATTTTACCGTAAATGGCTTTTTTAAGAATTTCTTTTTTGCCTGTGCCTTCAGCAATAAGCACGATATGTTTTGCATCTAAAATTTCTGCAACGCCCATTGAAAGTGCCTGTCTGGGAACTTCGCTTATATCGTTATAAAAACGTGCATTTGCCTCGATTGTAGATGGGGTAAGGTCAACAACACTGCAGGTTGCAAAAAGCTCTGTATCAGGCTCGCAAAAGCCAATATGACCATTTGGACCAATACCTAATAACTGAATATCACGTGTACCGATTTCTTTAAGAAGTGCGCTGTAACGTTTACATTCTGCATTAAGGTCATCAGCGGTACCGCAAGGAACGTTTGTATTTTCGATTTTTATGTTGATTTTTTTAAAAAGATTATCATTCATAAAATATCTATAACTGTTCTCGTTATCACCGGAAAGACCTGCATATTCGTCAAGGTTTACACTTCTTGCATTTGAAAAATCTGCGCCACTTTTACCAAGTTCATCATATAATCCAACCGGTGTACCACCAGTTGCAAGTCCGAAAACGCTATCGGGCTTTTCCTTAATCTGCTTAATAAAAATTTCAGCAGCAAGCTTGCTCATTTCTTCTTTGTTTTTTGCATGAATTACTCGCATGATTTTAAATACTCCAATCCTTCTTTTAATGCTTCCAAACAATCCTGAGTTCCTTCAAACTCAACTGTTATAAATCCATTATAACCCTGAGCCTTTAATTCGTCAACGCATTTTTTAATTGGAACCGCTCCTTTACCAAGTGCAGAACCTTGAATATATCTGCCGTGCGTTGTTTTAATTGCACCATCGGGATCTTTAAGAATATAAAAGTCTTTTGCGTGAACGTGAAAAGCATATTTTGAGGCAATCTTAACACTATCGTAGCAATCACCATCGGTACACATAAAATTACCAATATCAACGAGCCAACCAAAGTTTTTGTGATTAACTGTATTGATTATTCTTTCTACTCGTTCAGCATCCTGACAAATAAAGCCGTGATTTTCCGTACAAGTTCTTATACCTTTTGTTTCAGCATATTCGGTAACAGTTCTGAAAGCATCAGCAATTTGAGGTAAGTAATAATCAAAATCAGCTTCTGCAGGTTTGTTAGCAGGGAAGGAGAAGTAAGCATCGTGCCTTAAAAGAGGCACACCTAAAAGTGAAGCAATATCAACTTTTCCTTTTAAACGTTCAATCTCTTTTTCCGCATCATCTGCTAAAAGATTTGCGCTTATGGTATGAGATATAATTTTTATACCAACTTTTTCAGCTTCTTTTTTTAGTAACAAAGCATATTCTGCTTCTGTATAGCCTTCTTCAGGAACAAGGTCGGTAAACTCAATACCTTCAAAACCAATTTCTTTCGCAAGTGAAATCATTTGACGTTGAGTTGTCTTGTTTGCCCTTAGCAACTGCGCAAAACTATATGATGTTACTGAGTATTTCATTTAACTTCAACCTCATGACCTGTTCTTGCTGATTCATAAATAGCGTCAAGTATTTTCATAACCCAGATGCCATCTTCAGCAGTTGCAATACATTCGGTACCGTTAAGACAACAATCAACAAAGTGTTCCATTTCCTTTACAAAGTGATTACCGGGACGTATGCCGAAATTTGAAGGAGTAATATCAACAAGTCTATTGTGCATCTCAGTATAAATTTTTGTTTCGTTGCCTACAACAACGCCGCCTTTTGTACCATAAAGTGCTTTTGAAGTGTCCGCTTCACCATTAAGCGAATAACTAGTTTCTAAAAGCGTAACGGCACCGTTATCGTAACGGATTAAAGCAGTACCAAAGTCCTCAACGTCAACTACACCGTTATCAAATTTGCTTGCTCTTGGTGTCCAGGTGGGTTTGTTTATAAGATGTGGTCTGAAACCAAGCTTATCTGATGATGCGGCAAAAACAGAAACGGGGCGAGGTCTACCCATAAGCATACGGGTCTGGTCGATAACGTGAACACCAAGATCGATGATTGGACCACCACCTGAGCGTGCTTTATCACAGAACCAGCCGCCAGGTGCACCATGGCGACGAAGATATGTTGCTTTTGAATAATAAATCTCACCAAGATCTTCCTTGAAATCTTCAATAAGT
>JAZOMK010000380.1:0-1987 GCA_045653985.1 Clostridia bacterium
GTATAAATCTTGAAATTTTAATTGAAAATGCCTTAAATAAGTTGTACAATAGTATTGAGGTGAAAAATATGTTTTTAGGCATTGATATCGGTGGAACAAAATGCGCCGTAACCTTAGGCGATAAGGACGGCAACGTTATAAAAAAAGAACGTTTTTTGACAACTACCGTTGATGAAACAATCGACAACATAATTAAATATTCAAAAATTTTTAAAGAAGGAACTGAAGTTTTTACCGCAGGCGTAAGCTGTGGCGGTCCTTTAGATGAAGAAAAGGGTATAATATTATCTCCCCCCAATTTGCCCGGCTGGGACGAGATTCATTTAAAAGAAAAGCTTGAAGATGCCTTAAAAATTCCTTGTGGTGTAAGAAACGATGCCAACGCTTGTGCAATGGCTGAGTTTTACTTTGGCGCAGGCAAAGGCACAAAAAACATGGTGTTTATGACTTTCGGCACAGGTCTTGGTGCAGGTCTTATTTTAAACGGAAAATTATATTCAGGCACTAACGGCAACGCAGGTGAATTGGGGCATATCCGTCTTGGTCAATTTGGACCATCAGGCTATGGTAAGTGTGGAAGTTTTGAAGGTTTCTGTTCAGGCAGCGGCTTAAAAGAAATAGGCAGAGCCTTTGCCCGTGAAGCCATGCAACGTGGTGAAAAAGTTTCATGGATAGGCGAAAATATTGACGATTTTGAAGTCAAAGACATGGCTGATGCCGCTCGTAAAGGCGACAGTATCGCTTTAAAAGCCTTTGAACTTTGCGGCACAAAATTAGGTGAAGGTCTTTCAATGGTAATCGACCTTCTTAACCCCGAAAAAATAATTATCGGCAGTGTTTATGCAAGGTGTGAGGATTTATTAAAGCCTTATATGGAAAAGGTTTTAACTGTTGAAGCGCTTACGCCATCACTTAAAGTTTGTAAAGTTGTACCGCCACTTTTAGGCGAAAATATAGGCGACGTTGCGGCACTTGCCGTTGCTAAGGAGGTTTATGATGAATTACATTGATACTACAGTTGAAAGATACCCGATTTTAAAGAATTGCGCTGATGATATTTCAGCGGCAGTAAATATTATTACCGAAATGTATGAAAGCGGAAGCAAGCTTCTTTTATGCGGTAACGGTGGCTCATGCGCTGATTGCGAGCATATTTCAGGCGAATTTTTAAAGGGATTTATGAAAAAGCGCCCTTACGAAAAAGGCGAGCTTGACCTTGACGAGGAAATTTTAACAAAATTACAAAAAGGCATTCCTGCTATTCCTTTAACAAGCCTTACAGCATCACTTTCAGCATTTAATAATGACGTTGATCCTAACTTAAACTATGCCCAGCTTGTGCAGGCACTTGGCAATCTTGGCGACGTTTTTATCGGTATTTCCACATCAGGCAATGCAAAAAACGTTTATTATGCGGCTAAAACAGCTAAAGCTAAAGGTCTTTTTACCATCGGCTTAACAGGCGAAAAAGGCGGTTTATTAAATGACATCTGCGACATCTGCATAAAAGTACCTGAAAACGAAACGTATAAAATTCAGGAATTGCACTTGCCCGTATATCATGCTATCTGCGCCCAGGTAGAAGAAAATATTTTTGAGAGGTAATGTTTATGGAAAAAATTACTATAAATAATTGGAAGTTAGCCCATGCAAAACACTCTGATTTTATAAAAAGCGATTGCTATCCTTTAACCATTGCTGAGGTTGAAAAATCAGGCTTTGAAATTCTTGATGCAACAGTTCCCGGCAACTTTGAGCTTGATTTTATTAAAGCAAAAAAATTGCCCGAAGATATATACTTTGGTGAAAACATCCTTGAAGTGCAGAAGTTAGAAAGCACCCATTTGTGGTATTTTGCTGAATTTGATATTGTTGATAACAACAAGGACGCATTTATTCTTTTTGAGGGCATAGATACTGCCGCTGAAATTTTTATTGATGGCGAGTTTGTTGATTTCTGTGAAAATATGCTTATCCCTTATGAGTT
>JAZOMK010000381.1:0-3982 GCA_045653985.1 Clostridia bacterium
TTTACACAGGCACTGATCCTGCAGGGTGTTAGATCTGTATTTATGGATAGCATGTACAGACGCGGAAAAGAAGCAGGTTTCAGGACTGATGACATGCAGTTTAAGGCTATCCTGCAGGCGATCACCATTACTGCACCTGAAGTGCAGGCGGCACATAACTGGAAGGTATTTACAGACGGTGATAATATCGGCGTTTATCAGATCAAGCTGCCTACAGTAAATACTGCGCTTTACGGCGAGACTGCATCCTGGGAACTTCAGTACGATATGACCGGCAATCAGTGGGATGATGCCTGGACTTCTGAAGCAGATGTTGTTGCATTCTATGGCGCGATCCGTTTAGCTATCGCAAATGCTATTGAAGCACATGATGAAGAACTTGATGATGTAATGCGTAACACACTTATTGCAGAACTTGTAAAGAATGATGCAAAAGTATCTGCACATTCGCTTTCAGTTGTTGACTTGCGAAAGGCATATAATGCTGAAATGAAACCTACTACAGCAATTAAAACTTTTGCTGAATTCTTTGCAGATAAAGAGTGCTTGCGCTTTATGTCAAGAAAGATCGTTGAATTCAAAGACTACTTCAAGAAAATGTCAAAGCTGTTTAATATGGCGCAGCGTGCTACATTTACGCCTGAAGATAGAATAAAGCTGCAGGTGTTGGGGTATGCAGAACAGGCATATAACAGTGTACTGCAGTCACAGACATTTCACGATCAGTTTACACGCTTACCCGGCTATGAAACAATTCCGTACTGGCAGGGATCAGGCCAGCAGGACAGTACAAGTACTGCACTTTCACCGGATGAACTTTCAAAGGTAAGCGTTACAGATGGTAATACATCCACAACAATTGAAGGTGTGGTTGCGCTTCTTGCTGATAAATGGGCATGTATCCATGGCCTGAAGAATCCCAGAAGAGTTGTTACCGAATATCACAAGCCGGAAGATGTTACACAGACATTTATACAGACACATGAAATGCGTGCGATCATGTCAACACAGAATGCAGTTGTATTTATCGTATCAACTGAGCCTTCGATAACATTAGATAAGAATCAGCTTACGTTAAAAGTTGGCGATACTTACACACTTAAATCTGTAACATATCCTGCAGGCGAAACTGTAACATACAGTGCAAGCGACAGTGGTACTTATGCATCTGTAAATTCAAGTAGCGGCGTTGTTACCGGTGTTGCAGAAGGTACTGCAACCATTACTGCATCTATCACTGTAAACGGCGTAACATATACTGATACTTGCGAAGTAACAGTTGAAGCAGCTGCAGAAGCATGACAAGGGTTGTTGTTTTCTTGACAATATAATTAAAAGGGCATAGTGTTAGAAATAACCTATGCCTTTTTAATAGAAAGGATAAAAACATGAGTGTATTATCATTAAAAGATTGCGCTGATGCTAATATTTTAAAGAATATCAAAGAACGGCGCAAGATACCTTACAGCAAGGCACTGATTAAAGAATACTGTATTGATTATATGGAAAACTACTTTATATCCATGTTTGATTATAAAAATTTTCCTAAATCCCTGCCTAAAGAGTTTGCAGAAAAATATTTTATATATCAGGGTGCATGTGCCACAAAGCGCATACCTGAACAGTACAATAAAGGCATGTATGCAGGTAACGTTGTATTTTTATCTGCGCAGCCTTCAGAAGATCCGGATGCATACGGACAGGGGCAGAAAGTTATTGTGACAAGTGCAAACGGATACAATGAGATAGTAAGTTATGAAGATTGTGCATTTTGCTGGAATAATTCAGCGCATACATCCTTGCGTGAATTTATTATGATAGCATCTGAAGCTATCACAAATGCATTCCTTGCATTGCGCAGCGGCGTACGGTATTCCAAAACACATCCTATCTTTAAAGCATCTGATGATAAAGAAATTGCATCATTAAATAAGTTTTGGCAGGATATTTGCAATGATGAAGATAGCCTTGCGATCACATCTGAAAATGTACTTGAAAAAGCATTTGAAGGTCAGATGGCTAATAGCGCAGCATCTAATGTAATAAATCTTTCAGATCCTGAACATAACGACAAACTGCAGTATCTTGTTGATATCATAGATAGTTACATGCGTTGGTTTTTCAGTTTTTACGGCCAGTGCATACAAGGGAACGGCAAGCGCGCACAACAGACCGTTGATGAAGTCAACGGACAAACTTCATTATCTTTCATACTTCCTAATGATATGCTTGCATATCGCAAGGCGTGGGTTGAAGATATGAAAACAAAGGGGTATATACCTGAAGATGCTGAAATAGATTTTTCTGCAGCTTTCAAGGTTGAAGAAGTCAAATATCAAAAAGAAGCAGATATTGATGCAGACGGCGAAATTGATATTGAAACTAATAATATAGAAGAAACAAGCGCAGATCCTGAACAGAAAGAAGGTGCTGAATATGAAAAAGAAGCTGATACCGATTGAAGATTTTTTGACAGATAAAGACTGGCTTGCTATATCCGGCACTTCTCACTTTACACCTAACAGCACGTTTACACTGGCAGATCATACGGCTGTTTACAACGAACTGTTTAATCAGTACGGCGGCCGCGCTGTTTTAGTACGCGGCGAACAGACAGGTGCAGCGGTATTTGAAACGCTTTTTAAAGACTGGAAGGCAAGAAGAAAAGATGACATTGCAAGCCTGCTTGATGCATGGCAGATGAAATACAATCCGATTGAAAATTATGATGCAACGGAAACTAAAACCGGTACTGAAACAGGCGTTGAAACACCTGAAAATAGAGTAAAGACGATCACACAGACACCTGATAACTGGAAACAGACCGAAACACAAACGCCTGAAAACTGGAAGGAAATACAGACACCTACTAACTGGGAAACAAAAAGTAAGGAAAATAAGCAGGAAGCTGAAGGCGCACCGGATTATACATCTGCAGGTAAAAGCAAGATTGTACCGTTTGGAAGTACAGAAAGTGTGCTTGTAAATGAAAATGAAACAAAAGTAAGCAGCGAAAACACAGTAACACAAAGCGGCACTTATAGCACAGAAAGACAGGGTACATACAAAACAGAAACAAGCCATACAGGCAAGTTTGAAACAACTGAAGGCATAGAAGGTACTATAACTAATGAAATGACGTATAATACGGAATTCAGGCGGCATGGTAATATAGGCGTTGCATCTGCACCTGATCTTATGCTGAAAGACCTGCAGGCAAGATCTATTGATTTTGTGCATAGATTTATATTTGAATTTATAACAGAATATACAGTTTATGCATGATAAAATAACGGTTTTATGGTGATTATATGAAAAGAAAAAATTTAATAATCATGACGTTTGATTTTAAAAAAGTGTGGAAACGTAGACAAAAACGCATTAAAAAATTAAATGAAAAAAATAACGGTTTACCGTAGAAAGGAAATGTATCAAATGGCTTATGTAATACAACCTAATTTAGGCGGCTTAGGTGTTGAAGATAACGGCGGAATATACACAACATATACCACACAAAGTGGGGCGTTTTGGTCAGGTGGTGTTAATATTCAGAATGCTATTACATCAACGTCAAGCGGAAATCCTGATGTGTTATTTGAAAATGATTTATTATCATTAACGGGTTATGTTTCGGGAAGTGGTAATACTACTACAAATAATATTTATCTGACTGTTAAATCAAACGGTCATAATTCAAGGGTAAGCATACAAAAAAGGTTTTCACGTGACGGACTTTATCTTTGGTTTGCATATGATGATGATAATCAAATAGGAACATGGGGCGTTGATTATGCCGATAGTGGTTATTATCAATCTGCTGCAAGAACAAATAATAACACTTCAGACATAGAATTTTACACTATTATAAAAGGTAGTCCTTTTATAACTTATCAATGGGCAAGTGTTCCAGCAATAAGCGGTAAAAATGGGATTTTAACGTTGCCTGTATTGTTTAATGAACCTACAGACGGCAACCCTGTTA